>CALLBC010000040.1 GCA_938001965.1 uncultured Bdellovibrionales bacterium
TTTTAACCATAGAATTGATAAGTTTAGTACAGACAAGTTAATTAAGATTTATAGTGTAATTAAGCCTGAATACAAGTTAAAGGTCTCTTAATAAGGTAAATTAAACCTTCAAGTTAAAAATGCTCATTTTTGTATATATTGAGTACATATTTCCTGCAATCTTTGAGGTCCAGTCTGTTTAGTTATTTCCTGTTGCTTAGAATTAGATGAAATAGTATTTATAGCTATGGATAAAGTAGAAACGAAAGCAATCACTCTAGATGGTAACTTGATTAATATCGATTTCAATTTCAAGTCAGATCTTCCTAAGACTGAAATTGAAAGTTGGATCTCCGAAAGCACTAAAAAAATTAAAGCCCATAATCAAAAAATTAAGGCTCATTAAGAAAAATATTTTGAACTCGGAAATGAAGACGAATCAAATGATGTTCAGCTGTATGTAAACCATCATTTGAGTGAGCTTGAGGATGAAGATAAAATTTCAATTTTTGGAAAATCAAATCCTGATAAATTTAGTATTTTAAATAGTATCAAACTAATGAGAGTAGATTTGTACTTTGATGAAGATCCTTGCTGTAACTATGATTATGGTTTGCCTGAACAGTATACTCAGTATGTACTCTCCGTTGAGGTTGACAGAAATGATGAAGTCGTTGAGATCTCAATGGAAAGCTAATCTGAATTTAAAGGGAAATATTGAGTACTTATTTGTGGCTTAGTCTTGGACTGGCTTAAGAGCGTTATATCTACAAAAAATATTCTCTGCATACTGGAAATTTACCCATGTACTTTTTTTACGAATAGGAATGAGTTTTTTCAACTGGAAAAATAATAGACATTTTATAAATTTTTCAAGATCAGTTTTAAAGAAGGGTTAAGAATGATATTACTAACTTAAGGAGAATTATTATGAATATAAAAATATTGTCATTATTAATTATTATTTTACCTTTTTCATTCACTTACTCAACAGAATTAACAACTGAAGCATTGCTTGGTGGCCTTGTTGGTTCGTATAATGTTACTTCTTGTAAGCTAGTTGGCAATCCTTCTGCTGAAGTTAAGCATCGCCTAGCATTTAATAGTCCTTGCGAATCTCAGGTAGGCAAGATTAAATTTCTTAAAAAACAAAAATCTCAACTACTGAGCTTATATATGATAACCAAAGAAGAAAGAGTAATAAATGGAAATGATAATTTTTGGGTTGACCAGTGGATTAAAAAACTTCACCTAGGCTCAACTAATGAGGAAATGTGTAATTTTGAAATAGTTTTAGAAAACCAGATAAAAATTGACTGTTTTGTTGATAATATAAAAACTAAATCAACAATAGAGCAAGTTTCACCAGGTGAAGTACATATTTCAGTAAGAACCTACATTGATCGTAAAAATGAATATGGTTACGATATCCGTATACAAAAATAATTTTTTTTACTCCTTAAAATAAATATGTAAAGTTTATTTTAAGTACAGTAAAAGTAAATTGATTAAACGGTTCACCGCGTATGAAAAAATGGTCTAGGTGAAATAACACACAAACAAAACTAGTTTCCTAGCCGCTAAATATTGATTAGAGTTCCATCAACACCTCAGACCCAAAAGTATTGTTATTAAATTGAACTCTGTTCTTTTGAGTTATTTATTCTTGGTACTGATAGGCTGTTGATTGAACGCCCAATGAACTAAATCCTTCGGCCTGGCTAATCTATGGGGATTAAATAAGGGTGCTTTTTCTGGGCGAAGCCCACTGTTCAGGTATTTAGGCCCTTTTTTAAAATAACTTTTAATATTTAAGTTGTCTTTTACTTCCATTTTATTTTTATTTCTCGTTTTGATTAAAAATTGGGTAAAGGTCTCCGTTGCGTGCTTTTTTTAAAGTCCGTCAATCATTTCCAGGAGCATATATTTTTTAAGCTGTGCTAAAAAGAGAAGCAAAGCTCACTTTTATTTCAAACTTCCCGGTCTCACAAGATGGGCATTTGTCTGGATCAACACCTTTAATTCTAATTAGTAACTCCTTCCAGCTCTCTTGTAGTTTTGCACAAAAATTTACTTTTACTTTGCATAACTTTTTAACTTGGATTGAATTTTTCTTTTTCATTCGGGAGCTTAAAATACCATAATGCCTAATTCTAACAAAACCACTTGGTAAAGTATGGAGTAAATAACGTCTCATAAATTCTTTAACATGCAGGCTCATTACTTTCTTTTTTGATGGGTCATTTGGGTCTCTATATTTAAAATATACTTGATCATTTTCAACTTTAATAATTCGATGATTACTAATGGCGATGCGATGAGTATAGCCTCCAAGGTACCGGATCACAGCTTTTGGTCCAGAGAAGGGCTTTCTAATGTCAACGTTAAATGATTTTTTAACACAAGTTAAAATAAGCTCTCTAAATATGCCAGGGTGAGAGAGCTGTTCTATTTGACCTGGAAAAATGAGTTTATTTTTATTATTTGCCTCTTCAATTTTTTCTAAAAATTTAGCTCGGAAAACTTTTGATAAAGTTTTGACCGGAAGCAAGTAGTTTTCTGAACACGGTAGCCATTGATTCTTATCTTTTTTAAGGCCACCTCCTGGTATAACAAAGTGAACATGAGGGTGATCAACTAAAGTTTGACTCCAAGTATGAAGTACTCCAAAAAAACCAATATCAGCTTTAAAGTGAGTTTTCGCAACTTCTTTTAATGTTTCAGACGCAGCTTTAAATAAAATGTCATAACAGATCTTTTTATTTCTCAACATCAAAGGTCTTAATTCACTGGGGACTGTAAATACCGCATGAAAATATTTACAAGGGAGCAAGTCTTCAGTCCTAGCCTCTATCCACTTTTGTCTAGCAGTAAACTGGCATTTAGGGCAATGTCTATTTCTGCAAGAGTTGTAAGCTTGCTTTTTAAAGTCACAAGTATCACATTTTAATTGGTGTCCACCAAGGACGTCAGTTCTACAATTTGTTATCGCATTGATAACCCTGGTATGGTTGAAGGGCACCTTCTCTCCAAGAAGGTGCCTGTAGTTCTTAAAAATATCTGCGATCTCTATATTAGGTTTTTTATAAGGTGTCTTCATTTTTTCACCTCACTAAAAATTTCATCTAACGGACTTGGTATATCTATTTTTTTGATGTCAGCAATATGAGTGTAACGAATTGTAGTCCGTACTGATGCATGACCTAATAAAAACTGAACATGCCTAAGGTTTACATTTCTCTCTAAAAGATGAGTTGCAAAAGAATGGCGAAGTAAGTGTGGATGAACTTTTTTTGTAATACCTGCAAGTTCGGCAGACTTTCTAACCATATATCCCACTGCTGTGTGAGAGAGTTTATTGATATGAGGACCTTTGTGGCTATTTTTTTTAGGTAAAAAAAGCCAATCAGACTCAACTTCATCATTAGCTCTATGAAGGCGCCAATAAGCTCTTAAGGTTTTAAGTGTGATTGGGGTTAAATTAACCTGACGGTCCTTATTACCTTTGCCATTACGAATATGAATGATCATTCGTTTGCTATCAATATCAGTTTTTTTTAGATTTCTAAGTTCACCTTGTCGTAGACCTGTTGAATATAAAACTGATATTATTGCTTTCCAAAGCAGACTGTTAACAGACTCAATCATGAGTGCGACTTCTTCTTCAGTCAGTACTATTGGAATTTGTCTTGGGGGTTTAATTCTAGGCACAAATTTATTCATCTCGCAACGATTCAATACATGAATGTAAAAAAATCTGACTGCAGTTATGTGCCGATTAATTGTATTGGGAGCTAGGTTTGTTTCTTTCAAAAGGTATCGTTGGTATTTCTTAACATCTCGAAGCCTTAATTTTTTTGGGTCATTTTTATAATATTTAAAAAACTTATTTATTGAATGGACATAAGCTTTATGCGTTGTCTCAGCTAGCCCTCGCAGTTCTATTTCTTCAATAAATTTATTGATATAATTTTGGTGTTTATTTTTTTCCATAAAACCCTCCTGGTTATTAGTTGAATAACCAGGATAATGTTTTTATTGCGGTCTATGGATGGGCAAAAAGTGCCCAGTCTTTACTCTAAGAATAATAGTCTTAATGTTAGTGAACTTTGTTATAAGGTCCAGGTCGAAGGCATTTAGTTCATTGCGGCATTCTTTCAGTATAGCCTATAAGGCATAATTGTGATTAATTTCCAAAATTATCAGGGTGTATTTGTCTTTTTAAACTTAACCATTTTGATTTTTAATTTTTTTAATATCAATATCAAATTTTTTAATTCGATCATTCAAAGTGCTAGTTGGCATGCCTAAAGCTATGGCTGCTTTTCTTTGATTGCCTTTATGGTCAATAAGTGCGTTACAAATGAGTTCTAGTTCTGTTTGCTTTAGTAAAGATTTGCC
>CALLBC010000041.1 GCA_938001965.1 uncultured Bdellovibrionales bacterium
TTTCTTGCCTTTATAGTTTCTTTTATCTATTTTCATTTTCGGTACCCACCTTTTTGGTTGTAGATTAACTTTGAGGCTGTTTTAGCAGACCTCGTCGAAGGGGGTACCTTTTTTGCTTTCCGCTAGATCTGCATAGTAACTTTTACGCTTTACTAGTTATTGAGTCATTAGGCCTAAGTCCAGTAATAGTAAATATGAAGTTAATTAAATGAGATTAGGTACTATTATTACCTAATAAAACTATTAATTGATAAAATTTTTAAGGGGTATTTTATGAAGTTTATATATGCAGTGGTAATTTTACTTTTGGCTGTAAGCTGTAATACAGCTAACAAAAATATGGCAAACTCTAAAGCTAATACTAGTCGACAAATCGCTAGTGAAAAGATGCCAGAAAATGTTCTTCACTGTGGGACTAGTAACTATGGTCGCAAAAAAAGAATGGATTACACTGATGCAGGCGAAGGGAATAGAACTTATTACTCCATAAATATTAGGGCAAAAAATGGCGATGCTTTTAATGTTTATGGGAATACCGTTGATGGACTTTTTGAAGAGACAGTTGCTCCTTTAATTCAACAATCGCAGCTTAGGGTGCCTGAGAATTTATATAAAATCTTTTCAAAAGACTACGGAACTTATAGTTATGCTTCAGTAACAGACTCCTCTGTTTACAAAGCTTATGGTCGTTTAGGTAAAAGTGTAATGTATGCAGCAGATGATACTAATATTGTTGTTACTTATAATGGTAAGCAAGATATATTCTCTCCAAGGGAGACAATTCCATCATATACTAAGTACAGGGCTAAATTAGATGAGGCCATTAGCTTTTGTAATAAAAGAAAACTTAAAGGTGATCCACATGGGTACTCCACAAATGAAGATAATACTGTTGGTATTGATTTTTAAAAAAATTGTTATTACTAACACTTCCCAGTTTTTTACTTTTTTCACCATCTAGTATTGAAACAGTAAAATGGTCGGCATTAATGTTTTCATTAATGCTGATTTCATTTATAGTTAAAAAAAAATATTTACATATTGAAAAACTAGATGTGGTTCTTGGCCTTTCATGGGTTTTAGTCATTCTTTATGATGTAATAGTCCTTAGTAGCCCTGTTTTAAACTCAGTTTATCTCTATCTTTTGCTCTTTCTACTTATTAAATTACTATTTAATAATTCTAAATATAATTTAGAGCTTTTGTTTAAGCTTTTACCTTTATGTTTACTAGCTTTGTTTGTTTGTAATGTGATTTACTTTGTTATTTGGGGTGGTACTTATAAGAGCTTTAACCAGATTTCAGGTTTTTATAATAATATTAATCACTTTTCGTTAGCCTTGTGCCTAAGCAGTGTAGGTTGTTTATACTTATATATTTATAGTCATAAAAAATATTTGTACCTGTTTACAGCCATGCTGTTAATGATTGGCTTTTTACAAAGCCGAACTTACTTATTATTTGTAGCCCTGTTAGTTGTATATGCAATTTTTCGTAAGCTGTTCTCTTATAAGAAAGGTCTGGTGTTTATTTCTGCAGTCATAGCCATAAACCTCTTTGGTTATGCTTTAAATAAAAAAATAACCAGTCGTGAAAATGTATATACCAATAGAGTTATAGAAACAGCGGTGTTATTAAAAAAAGAAAAGCGATTCACCTTATGGTCTAATTCATTACAGCAAGTTGCTCAAAAGCCTATGGGGTATGGGCTTGGTAATTATGAGCACTCAATGTTGTTTTTTGATAAAAACAAAAAAACATTGAAAGCCTATAAAAGCCCTCATAATGAATTTGTTAGAGTTATATATGAGCTTGGGGTGGTTGGGGTAATACTAATTATACTGTTTTTATCCATGTTGATTTATTATTTAAAAAAATACAGAGCTAAAATAGATGGTCAATCAAAGCTCCTTGTGGATGGGTTGATACTCCTATCTATGCTTGAGTTTAGCTTTCAGTTTCCATTTGAACGAGCTATTTACTTTGTATTTCTCGTGGTTGTATTATCTAAGCTTCGTACCGGTTTAGTAAAAAAAATAAGTGCTATGCCAGTAAGAATTTTTATTTTTATGATAGCAAGTTATTTGTGGATTGGACTTTATGGAAACACTAAAATTTACCCGGAAGGTTTTAAAAGTAGCTTTTGTAAATATTGGCCAACAGAAAGCAAGGCCTGTCTAAATCAGGTGAAAACAGTGTCCCCGCAAAAGGGTGAAATCATGGTTAAGCAAAGCATGAGGTATAATTTATACAATTTCCATTATTGGCAGGCCCTAGGCTTTATGGAGTTTCAAAATGGAAAACAAAAAGAAGGGTGTGAGTCTTTATTAATGTTTAATAAAATTACAAATGGCTTAGATGAAGCAACAAACAATTTTTTCAATCAAAATTGCATTCTTTCAAATTTAAAAAATATAGAAATAAGTGAAGCTATCTCCTACAAAGAACTATAGTCGGAACTTTAACTTCCATTGCACCGTCCAATGGGGACGGCGCACTAAAAGTTAAAAGCCTTTGTGTATCGGGTGAGTTTACTCACCTGATAAGAAGCAAATGTGTCTTCATTTCGCTTGGCAGCTCCATTCTCGACTCTTGTTTATATCGCTCTAACGTAAGCTTTGCTTACTACGAGCTAACTCTTAATTTTGTAGCCGGTTTTAAAGACCCAGTGGACAGCGGCCATTGATACGACCAGTATGATTCCAATAATTAATAAGCTTACTCCCAGGCTAACATCAGACTTGCCGTAAAAACTCCAGCGGAAACCGCTGATTAGGTAAACCACTGGGTTTAGCATGGAAATTTTTTGCCAAAGCGGTGGCAGCATACTGATTGAGTAAAAGCTTCCACCTAAAAATGTAAGGGGAGTCACTATTAATAGTGGAACTAATTGAAGCTGTTCAAAGCTGTTGGCCCAAATTCCGATTAAGAAACCAAATAAACTAAAGGTTATGGAGGTGAGGGCTAAAAAGGCGATCATCCAAAAGGGGTGTTGAACCTCTACATCCACAAAAAAGTGGGCTGTAATAAAAATTAATGTACCTAATATCATGGCTTTTGTGGCAGCAGCGCCCACATAACCAATAACCACTTCAATATAGGAAAGTGGCGCAGATAAAACCTCATATATAGTTCCTGAAAATTTTGGGAAGTAAATACCAAAAGCGGCATTGGATAGGCTTTGTGTAAGAACGGATAACATTATTAAGCCAGGCACAATAAATGAACCATACTCAATGCCATCCACCTCTTTCATTCTTGAGCCAATGGCAGAGCCAAAAACAATAAAGTATAAAGATGTGGATAAAACAGGGGAGGCAATACTTTGCCCTAGTGTTCTCCACATGCGAGCCATTTCAAATTTGAATATTGCTTGTATACCTCGAAAATTCATTTATTCACCAGCTCTACAAAAATTTCTTCTAATGAACTTTCATGTGTTTTAATATCTGTGTACTCAATATTTTCTTTCTTTAACTGTTCAAAAAAATCACTCACGCCATGGGTGTTGTTAGCATCTCCATAAGAATAAATTAGGCTATTGTCGGTTAGTTTTAAATCATAATTTGATAAGCTGCTCGGAATGGCACTAAGTGGTTTACCTAAAACTAATTTGATTTCTTTTTTACTCATTTTTTTCATTAATTTATTTTTTTCTTCAATAAGTATAATTTTACCTGAGCTGATAACCCCAACTCTATCAGCCATTTCCTCGGCCTCTTCAATATAATGAGTCGTTAATATTATAGTTACTCCAGTTTCTTTAAGTTCGCGAACCTGTTGCCACATGTCTTTTCTAAGTTCCACATCAACGCCGGCTGTGGGTTCATCAAGAAACAGTACCCGAGGTTCATGGGATAAAGCTTTTGCAATCATCACTCGGCGTTTCATCCCTCCTGATAAGGTCATTAATTTATTATCTTTTTTATCCCATAGAGATAACTGTTTTAAAATTTTTTCTATATAGCCTGGGTTAGGAGCTTTGCCAAATAAACCACGACTAAATGAAACCGTATTCCATACAGTTTCAAAAGGAGAGGTGGTGAGCTCTTGCGGGACTAGGCCAATTAGTTTGCGTGTCTGGCGGAAGTTTTTCACAATATCTAGGCCATCAACTGTGACGGCGCCAGATGTTGCATTAGTTAAACCGCAAATAAGCTTGATTAAAGTGGTTTTGCCGGCGCCATTAGGGCCTAAAAGAGCAAATATCTCACCTTTTTGTATTTCAAAATTTACTTCTTTAAGGGCTTGAAATTTATTATCGTAAATTTTATTTACATTTGAAATGGTGATCATGGAGCTCATAGGGGAATTAGTATAACCGACTGCTGATGCCAGTTCTACTAAATATGAATTAATTTTTGCTGGATTGTGGCGCGATTATGCCTAGAGCCACAGCAATGCAGTGGAATAGTTACTTTTTGTTGGATTTAACTCGACAAGGTTAAAACCCGTAACTATAGTTTATTTTTAATGTCACTAGTCGGTCGATCTTTAATTTCACTTAACAACTGGTCTCTTAATGAGGTCCAAGATCTTTTTTCTCAAAGCCGACAATTTAAACAAAATCCCGAACAAAGCCTATTCAACTCAGCTGGTAAGCTAGTTTCTTTGGCATTTTTTGAGCCCAGTACGCGCACTAAGCTAAGCTTTCAAACGGCATTGGGGAGGTTGGGGGTGCTCTCCTCTGATCTTGGCCCTTTGAGTGACTCTAGTATGGTTAAGGGGGAGAGCTTCTCTGAGACTTTAAAAACTATTGAGGCCATGCAGCCAGACCTAACTATACTGAGAGTAAATGCCACTGCTGGTGAGTATGACACTATTAAAGACTGCTCAATGCCAATAATAAATGCTGGCTGTGGAGCTACCGGGCACCCCACTCAAGCACTAACAGATGTGTATACTATGAGTGAAAGGCTTAGCGTTGAGGGCTTAAAAGTATTATTTGTGGGCGATGTAAATCACTCTCGAGTTGTTAAATCTAATATAGAGCTACTAAAGAAGTTTTCTGGTATCAGTTTTGGGTTCTGCGGACCAGAGGCATTTTTACCTCCAGCTAATGAGTATAAGAACTCAACCTTATTTAGCTCCCTTGAGGAGGCTCTCAGTTGGTGCAATATCTGTATGGGGCTTAGAGTCCAAAAAGAACGTCATTCAAAAGAAGAGTTTTCCACTGCTCAGTACCAAAAAAACTATAGGCTTACCGCTGAAAAAATTGAAAAGCACTTGAGTAAAGATGCTTTTATAATGCATCCCGGCCCTCATGTGCCCGAGATGGATTTTGACCCATTAATTTTTAATGACCCAAGATGTTTAGTTAGGAACCAAGTATCTAATGGGGTATACATACGTATGGCTTTAATCGCGTCCATACTAGGATTACAGGAAGGTGTTTAGGTTATGATGGGAAGTTTAGTATTAGAATCAGGAGAAATATTCTCAGGTGTTTGGCTAGGTGGAGAAGAATCAGTAGGAGAAGTGGTTTTTAACACTTCTCATAGTGGTTATGAAGAGATGGCTACAGACCCATCTTATTATAATCAAATCTTAGTGCTAACAGCACCTATGCAGGGAAACTATGGTGAGTCTAATGACTTTTGGGAGTCTGAAAATATTTGGATCAAAGGTTTTGTTTGTCTTGAAATGCAAAATTCTAAAAGGGATAACTCTTGGCTTAAAAAATTAACTAATAAAGGTTGCCCAGTTTTATCAGAAGTGGACACACGTAAGCTTGCGATCACGCTAAGAGAAAAGGGCACCGTTTGGGGCGCTATTGTTGAAGGTTCCGGTGATGAGGCCATAAAAAAAGCACAACAAATGATTGATAAAAATAAAGATGAAAAAGGGGATTGGACTAAAGTTGTTAGTTGTAAAACTCCTTACACTTTAGAGGGGGCTGATAAGCTTGGTTCTAAAATAGCACTTATAGATTTTGGTTGTAAAAAAAATATACTTAGAGAGTTACAAGCCAGGTCGAGAGAAATTAAAGTCTTTCCAGCAAACGTAAGTTCCGAAGAAATTAAAAAATATAATCCTGATGCAATATTTTTGAGTAACGGACCCGGTGATCCAGCCAATGTTATTGAAGGGACTCAAACTGTTAGAGAGTTGATCGGTTATAAATATATTTATGGAATTTGTATGGGGCATCAGATTTTAGCACAAGCTTTGGGTGGTAGTACTTTTAAGTTAAAGTTTGGCCATAGGGGTGCGAATCATCCGATCAAAGATTACATTGCTGATAAAGTTTATATGTCCACACAAAACCATGGTTATGCAGTGGATGAAAAAACAATGCCTAAGGATATTGAAATTACCCATTTAAACTTAAACGACAATGTAGTGTCAGGTTTAAAAAGTAGCGAACATAACTGCGCCAGTGTGCAGTTTCACCCAGAGAGTCACCCAGGGCCGCATGATGCAGTGACTATTTTTGACTATTTTACGGAGCAGACTAAAAGATGTTAGAAAACTTTTATGAAAAGGTAATGTCTGTTTTTGCTGAGGGGAGGCATCGTATTGAGCTTCACAAAGCAAGGTCTCAATTTTTTGAGTGGGCTGGTCAATTTGATGAAACATCAAACGACTTTGAAGTAAAGATGTCATTATTTATGGAGTGGTACCTCTTAGATAGAAAGTTTTCAGATGGCTTTACTCCAATTCAAAAAATCAGTGAAGAAATGAAAGACTTAACCCCAGAGGAATCAAAAATTGTTGAGGGTTTGTATAACTCAAGTCATGGAGTTTTTGAGTTTATAAAGGAAAAAAAGGGCAATAAAATATTAATTAAGGACCTACTTGATGGTCAAAAATATTTAATTGGAAATGTTTCAATCATGAGTGCCTTTAGTAAAGAGTTGTTTTTTGAAGCAAGAGTACTTGAACTGAATGAAGAGTTAATTTTTTCTGGATCATTTTGCTTTCACCCGCCACAAGCTAATAAATTTATTTTAAAAGAGTTTAAGGCATTAAAAAAGAAAACTAAAAAAATGACTGATGAAGAAACCGAATTAGAAAAAAAGGTTTTAATTAACAAATTATTTAGAATGAAACACAAATCAGAACAGTATAAGCATATTAAAATAGAAGAAATTTATAACAATGAATCTAAAATAAAAGTGTGATGGTATGGCAAAAAGAACTGATATAAAAAAAGTGGTATTATTAGGTAGTGGTCCAATTAATATTGGACAAGCTTGTGAGTTTGATTACTCAGGAACACAGGCCTGCAAGGCATTGATGGCTGAAGGGCTAGAGGTTATATTAATTAACTCAAATCCGGCCACAATAATGACGGATGCGGAGCTTGCAACCAGAGTTTATGTAGAGCCCTTAAAAGTTCCATTTGTGGAAAAAATTCTTGAAAAGGAAATGCCAGATGCAGTTATACCAACCCTTGGTGGGCAAACCGCTTTAAACTTAGCCTTAGATTTAGATGCAGCTGGAATTTTAAAACGACTTAATATTGAGTTACTTGGCGCCAAAACAGAAGTTATTGAAAAGGCAGAAGACAGAGCAAAGTTTTGTAAAGTTTTAGATAAAATTGGAGCTAAGTACCCTAAAAGTGTAATGGCAACAACTTTTAAAGAAGGGATAGAGGCCTCTGAAAGCTTAGGCTTTCCAATTATTCTACGCCCTAATTACACTCTTGGTGGTGGTGGAGGAGGTATGGCCTTTTCACTTGAGGAGTATAAAGTAAAGCTTGCAACAGCTTTGCATGAAAGTCCAACTTCTGAGGTTTTAGTTGAAGAAAGTATTTTAGGTTGGAAAGAGTATGAACTTGAAGTGATGAGAGATAAAAATGGAACATTTGTGGTTATATGTTCTATTGAAAATATTGACCCATGTGGTGTGCACACTGGCGATAGTATCACCGTTGCTCCTCAGCAGACTTTATCAGATAGAGAATATCAAGACATGCGTGATGAAGCGCAAAAAATCATTAATGAGGTTGGAGTTGAAACCGGTGGTGCTAATGTTCAGTTTGCAGTTAACCCTGAAAACGGAGATAGGATTGTAATTGAAATGAATCCTCGTGTAAGCCGATCTTCTGCATTAGCTAGTAAGGCTACGGGCTTTCCAATTGCTAAGATAGCGGCTTTATTGTCTATAGGGTATACCCTAGATGAATTAAAAAATGATATCACCAAAACCACACTCTCTTGTTATGAGCCTGCCTTAGACTATGTAGTCACAAAGGTTCCAAAGTTTGCCTTTGAAAAGTTTCAAGGAGCCACAGATCAATTATCTACACAAATGAAGAGTGTGGGTGAAGTGATGGGAATAGGTAGAACTTTTAAAGAGTCATTTATGAAGTGCTTTTTGTCTCTAGAGGTAAAAGAAAATCTTTTTGATAAAATGGCTTTAGATGAAAAAAAGGTCAGCTATCCTAATAGTCAAAGAATGTATCATTTATTTCAAGCTTTAAGGGATGGTTACTCTGTTGAGAAATTAAACCAAATGACAACTATCAATTCATGGTTTTTAGAGCAATTTGAACAAATAGTAAAATTTGAAGATGAATTGAAAATGGGAGAGGCAAACAAGTCGAACTTACTAAAAGCAAAGCGTCTAGGTTATAGTGATAAGCACTTAGCCAAGGTTTTAAATAAAACTCCCTCAGAAATAAGAAAGTTGCGTTGGGACTTGGATGTGAGGCCAAAGTTTTACCAAGTTGATACCTGTGCTGCTGAGTTCTCCTCTGAAACTCCATACTTTTATTCAACCTATTGGTCAGAGCCTGATCCCATAACTAAAAACCCAGACACCATTGTCATGCTTGGTAGTGGCCCTAATAGAATTGGTCAGGGTATTGAATTTGATTATAGTTGTGTGCGCAGCGTTTATGAGTTTCAGAAGCAAGGTTACAAAGTTGCAATGATTAACTCTAACCCAGAGACGGTTTCAACAGATTATGACACTTCTGATTCATTATTTTTTGAGGCTTTGCATGAAGAGTCTATTTTAGAAATATTAAACCAATTACAACCAATGGGTTTTGTTTCTCAGCTTGGTGGGCAAACACCAATTAATTTAGCGCCAAAGTTAATTGAAAATGGCTTTAAAATGCTTGGCTCAAGTTTAGAATCTATGGATTTGGCAGAGGACCGTGGGCGTTTTATAAAGGTTTGCAAAGAGTTTGGTTTTAAAATTCCTCGTTCAGCAATGGCACACTCAATAGGGGGGGCTTTGGCTGAGGTTGCAGATATAGGATATCCAATCATTTGCAGGCCTAGTTACGTACTGGGTGGTCGACGAATGGAAATTGTTGAAGATGAAAAAGAACTAAAAAGTTATTTTTCAAGACATAGCTTATTCATTAGCGAAGAAAGCCCATGTTTGATTGATCAGTTCTTAGAAAGAGCGCTGGAAGTGGATGTTGATCTTGTGCGTGGTCTGGATTGGTCAGTGGTAGGTGGAGTCATTGAGCATATTGAAGCCGCTGGAGTTCATAGTGGTGATAGTATGGGTGTTATTCCGCCACAACGATTAAAGCCTGATGTGTGTGAAAAATTACAAACACTAAGTCTTAAGCTTGCCGACAAATTAAATATTTTAGGCTTTTTAAATTTACAGTTAGCTATTAAAGACGATGAAGTTTTTATGATTGAGGCTAACCCAAGAAGCTCAAGAAGTGTTCCTTTTATTGCTAAGGCTACTGGAATTCCTTTGGTGGATTTAGGTGTAAAAGCCATGCTAGGTTTTAAAAAATCCGAAGTTAATCCTGAGAAGTACGTTTGGAATAATGGGCAAAAAACAGCTGTTAAGGGTGTTGTGTTTCCATTTAAAAAATTCTTGGAGTCAGATTCAATTTTAGGTCCAGAAATGAAGTCTACTGGTGAGAGTATGGGGCGCGGAAAAGACTACTCTGAGGCACTCTTAAAGGCACTAGTTTCTAGTCGTTTTGAACTACCATTAAAAGGTGAAGTTTTCTTATCCCTTAGGGATAAAGATAAAGCAGAATTAATTGATTTGGCTAGAGAGTTTGAGTCCATGGGCTACACATTATCAGCCACTGGTGGGACTGCTAAGTACTTACAAGACAATGGCTTAAACTGTTTAAAAACAAAAAAAGTTCATGAGGGGCGCCCTAATTGTGTTGACAGAATTCGCTCTGGAGATGTGGCCATAGTTATTAATACCACGTCTGGAAAAACATCTGTTGAGGCAAGCTTTGGGATTAGAAAGAGTTGTACTGAGTACTCAATCCCTTGTTTGACAGAGAGTGATGCGGCCAACGCCTTTATGTTGGCCCTTAAAAAACATAAACAAGCCAATTTTGAAGTCTATCCCTTAGAAAAAAGTCTGTAGATCTATTCCGTCACCTCTGGATAAATATTTTTACAACTTCGTCTTTGCTTTTGCCATGAGTGCGCTTATGGCAGCATTGCGTCTTCGCACTCTGTCGCCTTGCAGGTAAACACAGCGCGGATACGCGAAGCGCACGCGATACCCAAGGCAAAAGCAAAGAGGAAGTTTTAAAAATAATTATCCATAAATTTGAGCTTACTTACAATTTAAGTTTTAGTTGAATCTTTTAATTTATTCGTAATACAATTATTTTTGATATCAAAATACGAGTTAATAGAGGGTATAAAATTTTGGTTTTAGAGGTTTCTAATTTACATAAGAGTTATCCATCTGGTTTTTTAGGGCGTAAAGCTGAAGTGCTTCGTGGTGTGAACTTTCAAGTTCGTGAGGGAGCTGTGGTTGGTTTTATTGGGGCTAATGGTGCTGGTAAATCCACAACTATTAAGTCAATATTAGGCTTAGTAAAGCCAGACTCTGGGGGTATCCGCTACTTTGGTGATAAAAAAATAACCCCAAACCTATTCAAGGAAATTGGATTTTTACCAGAAAGACCAAATTTTTATAAGTTTTTATCAGGAAAAGAGTTTTTAACTTATTACGCACGCTTATCTAATAAACTGTCGGGTGTTAGATTAAAAGAGCAAGTTGATCTTACTTTAAAAAAAGTTCATCTATTTGAAGATAAAGATAAATTAATCAAAAGTTATTCTAAAGGGATGATTCAGCGTATTGGGATAGCACAAGCACTGATACATGACCCAAAACTTATCATACTAGATGAGCCGCTGTCTGGGCTTGATCCCGATGGGCGCTACCAGCTAAGTCAAATCATAAAGGGAGCAGCCACTGAAGGGAAAACTATATTTTTTAGTAGTCATTTGCTCGATGATACAGAAAGACTTTGTGATGATATTGTTATTATCAAAGGCGGTGTAATTACTTTTCAAGGGGCTTTAAATGATGTGTTAAGTAAGACAACCTCCTCATTTACAATTACCTATATTGAAAATGGTAAGAGTGTAAATATGGTTGTTAACGATGAGAGAGAATTAAATAAGGAGATTAGCCAATTGGTGAATAAGCAATTAGTTATTACTAATGTTTCACGTAAAAATAAATCCTTAGAAGAGGCCTATGTATCAATGGTGAGTGATCAGAATGTTTAATTCAATAATTTTAATTGCTAAAAATACATTTAGAGAAATTTTAAGAGATAAAATACTTTACGCACTGATTATTATATCAATACTAATGCTTGGCTTTGCCTCAGCAATGGCTGAACTTAGTTTTGCTGAGCAAGCTAAAATCACAATGGACTTTACCATTGTTGTGCTAAATATTTCAGTCGTAATTATATCAATCTTTTTAGGTGCACAATTATTAAGTAGAGAAGTTGAAAACAAAACATTATTAACATTACTAACTCACCCAGTTGCTCGTACAGAGTTTTTAATTGGTAAAGTGCTTGGAATTTTTTGCATTGTAATTTGTTTAACAGTGTTCTTTAGTATTATTCTTTTTTTGCAAAGTTCCTATTATGAATACGGATCCCCAGGGCAATTACTAATAATAATGTATGGAATTTTGCTAGAGTCATTAATTATGTTGTCGCTCACTATATTTTTAAGTTGTTTTTTAAGAGTGTCTCTTGTTGTTACCGCTTCTATTGCTATATATTTAGTGGGTCATTGGATGGAGAGCTTAAGGGAAATTACTATGACCTCAGCAGGAGAGTCTTTTAAGAGCATTTATACCTTTCTAAAGTACTCCTTGCCCAATTTAGAAATGATGAACTGGAAATCTTTACTATCTGGTAGCATTGAGATGACAAATGTTTTTATTGGTAAAGTAAGTTTGTATAGTTTACTATTGGTCGTATTGTACTTATTTTTATCAATTTTAATCTTTAACAAAAAAGACATTTCATAAATGACAAACCCAGAAGTGTACATTCAATGTTTAGTGTTTATCATCGGAGCACTTTTAGGCAGTTTTGCGAATGTGGTGATTTATCGCTACCCAAAAGGTGAAAGTGTTGTCACACCAAGAAGCCACTGTTATTCGTGTAAAAAAACTATTCCATTTTATTTTAATATTCCAATTTTATCATGGTTAATTTTGCTGGGCCGATGTTTCTTTTGTAAAAGTAAAATTTCAATAAGGTATTTTTTAGTAGAAGTCTTAATGGCAACTTTTTTTGTTATTGCTTACCAGAAGTTTGGTTTGAGTATTTCTTTTTATGAAGCACTTATCTTTATTTTTGGTTTAGTAACAATTAGTATGATTGACTTTGATCATTACATAATACCAGATTTATTCAGTTTATCTGGGATTGTTATAGGTGTAATTGGTGCCCTAATTAATCCAGACCGAAGTGTTATTGATTCATTGCTTGGCTTATTTATTGGTGGTGGTTTTTTATATCTTACAGCTTATATTTTTTATTTAATACGCAAGCAAATGGGTATGGGAGGAGGTGATATTAAGTTAATTGCCTGGGTTGGAGCTGTTTTAGGCTTAGTATCAATCCCTTTTGTAATCATAGTCTCCTGCTTTTTAGGAAGTATTGTTGGTGTTCTTCTAATGTTGAAGTCTGGTGAGGGACGTAATCAGAAGTTGGCCTTTGGTCCATATATCTCGTTGGCAGCTCTTATCTATTTGATCTGGGGTGAAAATCTAGTTTCAATTTATGTAAATTGGTTTCTTAAAGCCGCTTAATCTAAAATTAACAATCACATATAAGGTCTTGTTTTTTATGATAAAAGTCCTGTTAATTGACTTTTGTCCGAGCCTTGGAAATAATTTACTGGGGCGACTTTCTTCTAGGGAGAGTCTGGTTCCTAGTACGACATTTTTGAGGAAAACTTAATGCAATTATTTGGCAGTAAAAAATTAATTGGTTTAGATATTGGTGCGAACTGCATTAAGCTGATTGAATTAAGTAAATCTCGTAAAAGTATAACTCTAGAGCAGATTGGGCTTATTGAAACTCCTGATAAATCTTACGTTAATGGTGACATTTTAAATATTGAAGAGATTTCTTCGGCCGTCACAGAGTTATTTGCTAAGCATAAAGTTGGAAAGAAAGGGGTTGGTGTTGCACTTAATGGCGCTCAGGTAGTTGTTAAAAAAATCTCTATCCCTAAGATTGATGAAAAGTTACTAGCTGAGCAACTTAAGTGGGAAGCTGAACAGTACATTCCTTATGAGTTGAATGAAGTTAACCTTGACTATAATGTTTTAAAATATAGTGATGACCCAGCAAGTATGTCCATTTTAGTTGTGGCAGCTCTTCGAGAGGCTATTTCAAAAAACTTAGAGATGGCTACAATGAGTGGAATTAGTTTAGAGGCTATCGATGTAACGGCATTTTCTTTATTCAATGCTTTTGATGCAAATTATGATTACTCTGAAACCGACAGAATTGTAATATTTAATATTGGAGCACAGCTAACAAACTTTGTTGTGATTGAAAATAAAGAAATTGTTTTTTGTAGAGATATTCCTGTTGGTGGTCAAAGTTACACTCAAGAAATCGAAAATGCATTAGGGATTGGTTACGAAGAGGCTGAGGCTTTAAAGATCAGTGCTTCAAATGGAGAGGAGGTTCCAGAAGAGGTGATATCAACAATCACTATGGCACATGATTTTTTCTGTGAAGAGATTAACTCTACAATTGAATTCTTTTTAAACTCAACAGAAAGCTCAGGCTTTACCTCTAGTTATGTCACTGGTGGTGGGCTTAAGGTATTTGGCCTTTACGAAAAAATGGTTAAAAACTATAAAGTAAAACGTTTAGACCCATTTTTAAAAATTGAATTAAATGCAAAAAGTGTAAATGCAAGTTCAGTACATAAACTTTCAGATTTTTCTGCAGTAGCTGTTGGTTTGGCTATTGGTATGGGGAGAAAATAATGAAGGTTAATTTACTGAAAACCAGAGTTAAGTCAGACCCACTTGAGCAAACTAACACAGGCTTTGGTAAAACTGTATTAGACAGCTCTATACACTTAAAAGGCTCATCATTAAGTGGAGAAGACAGAAAAAATCTCCTAACCAATCTGTTTCTAATGTGTATTTTTTCAGTGGCAATATATTACTATCAAGGCTATGCATCAAAGAAGGTTAAATTTGATAAAAAGAAATTAACCCAACAAGTAGCCGTTTTAAAAACAGACCTTCAGAAAAAAGAATTGAAAGTTAAAGACGTGGCCAAGTATAAGCTTGAAGGTGACGAGTTTAAAAGAAAAATAATGGCTATTAAAGAGCTGTCAAAAATGAGGTTAGTAGAGTTAAAAGCGCTGGATTATATGCAAAATATAATTCCGGAGAAATTATGGTTTTCAAGCGTAAAATATTCTGATCGAACTTTTGTTATTAAAGGAAATGCAATTGAAGACAATTCATTTAATACTTTTTTAAAAGAACTTGAGAGTAGTAGTTTTTTTGGTGACATAGTTATAATTACTGCTAAAGAAATTAAAGATGATTCTGGGTCGAAAGTTGTCTTCGAAATTCAGACAAGCTTGAGGACGATATAATGGGTGGTTTAAAAACTATGTCGCCAGCACAAGCAAGTATAATTGGTTTAGTGATTGCCGGTTTGCTTTACTTTTTTGTTTTTGGAGGAGACGGATCATTAGTTAAGTCTATAAAACCTTTGAAAAATCAAAAAATTCAATTAACTAAGGATATCCAAGATAAGGAAAAAATAATACAACAAGCTGTTGCCTACCAACAGAGCATAAAAAAACTTGGTAATACTATTAATAAGGTTGTTAAGCATATTCCTAAGGATATGAGCTCAACAAAAATGATGAGGAGTTTAACTGACTCAGCAAAGGTTTCGGGTGTAAATATAATCGATGTTTCTGACCGTGGTGGTTCTAGAAACCGTAAGAGTGAGTCAGCCCTTTATACCAAAATCCCTGTAAGTATTAAATTAGAAGGAAATTTTACTCAAATAATGATGTTTTTATCAAACTTAACGAAACTGGACAATATCATCACTGTTGAAGAGTTGAGTATTGATTCTGGTAAAAGGTTAGGAGAGGGGATTGTTGCTTTTTCAGCTATTTTTGTAGGTTATAAATATAAAGATGAACAGCAGGTGCAGAACTAATGAAGTCTATAATTTTATTTTTATTGATTAGCTCACTGCCTGGTATTGTATTATCTCAGGGGGGAGATCCGAATCTTTCAGGGGGGGCTGCAGCTCCTACAGAGGAGAATGTAGAGCGGTTGGAAAGTGAAATTCTATCCTATTTAGAGCCTTATATTTATGATGCTGAAAGAAGAAGAGATCCATTTTTACCTTACAAAATTTTTGTTGAAGAGCCCTCAGTTGAAGATCAGTTTGTTGAAGAGCCACCTGTTAAAAATGAAATTGAGCCGATTAACCAAGTGCTGCCACTTCTCAGATATAACTTAAGTCAGTTGAATTTAAAAGCCATCTTGTGGAATGTGAAAAACCCAAAAGTTATAGTTAATGATCCCAATAATAAATTTCATGTATTAAATATGAATGACAAAATTGGAAATAATGGTGGGTATATAGCAGCAATTAGAGAAGGTGAAGTTGTTGTCGTGAAAAAAGTAACTGTACAAGGAAAAGAAATTGTAACTACAAAGTATATGAGGTTAAAGCGTTAACATAGGAGTTAATCAGGATGAAAAAAATAAATCTACTAAGGATGGTAGTTTGTCTTTTGTTAAGTATGTTTTTGATGACATCATGTTCATCAACTGATGATGATGGGTTTGATGATGAGCCAGAGTTAGTGACTGAAGTTGAAGATGCAATATCTGATGAGTTAGCAGACACTGATGAGGGTTTTGATGATGATGAAGGTTTTGGAGATGAAGACACTGCAGAGTCATCAGATGAGGGTTTTGATGATGATGAAGGCTTTGGCGACGACGATGGTTTTGGTGATGATAGTGAATCAGTAGCAGACTCATCCGGAGATGATTTTGGTGACGACGATGGCTTTGGTGATGATGAAGACTTTGGTGATGATGAAGACTTTGGTGGCGATGAAGACTTTGGTGGCGATGATGTTGCTTCTGCTGATGGCTTTGATGAGTTTGATGCCGAAGAGACAGTGTCTGAGGCTTTAACCCAAGACGCATCAATTAATGAGCCTGTTGACGATGGTTTTGATATTAATGAGCCAGCACCTGAAGTGCAAACTCAAGAGCCAGTTGTGATTAATGAGCCGGTTGGCCAAAGTGTAAGTGTTTCTTCAATTGACTTTAAGTCTTCGCAAGGTGGAGGGGGTATTGTCATGATAAAAACCTCTGCACAAGCCAGTATCTCCCAAAGAGAAAATCCTGAAAAAAGACAAATGATGATTGATATCGACAATGCAAGTATTCCTGCTGCATTGAAAAGACCATTCATTATGAAGGACTTCGTGGGGACCCCTTTTGCTGGGTTGAATGCTTATGAACAAGATGATGGAAGTACAGTGAGTATTGTTGTGCAGATGAAGCAAGGCTATGGTTTGCCAGGTATTCAACAAGAAGGAAATACCATTATGGTCCTAGCTAATGGTAATTTGGCTCCTATCCAAGCTGAAGTTGAACCTTCTCCTGAGGATAACTACACTCCACAGCCAGTGTCAGGGCCACAGGGGATTATGTCAGCTTCCAACTTTAATGATTTTTTAATGAACAATAGACAATACTATGGAAGGCCCATCTCTATTCAAGCTAATGAAGTTAGTGTAAGAGATTTAATTAACTTTATATCTGAAGAAAGTGGTGCAAATATTATTGTGTCAGAAAAAGTTGGAGGGCAGATTTCCTTAAAGTTGAGAGATGTTCCTTGGGATCAAGCTTTGGTAACAATTATGAAGTCCAATGGCCTAGGCTATGTGAGAGAGGGGAGTATACTTCGTATTGCTACTTTAAAAGAGCTTGAGGACATTGCCTCCATGATTACTAAATCACAGGAAAATATTGATAAATTAAGACCAAAAAAAGTGAAAATGTTTACAATCAATTTTGCTGATGTTTTTGCGATACAAGATAACATAAAAAAATTATTAACTCCTAGTACAGGTGTTTCAACTGTTGATAAAAGAACTAATAATATTATTGTGACCGATACAGATATCGTGCTCAAAAAGGTAGAGAGTATTATTAGGAGTCTAGACGTTGCCCCTGCACAGGTTATGATAGAGGGTAAAATTGTTGAGGCCCAAGAAAACTTTATTCAAAAAATTGGTGTTAGGTGGGGGGCTGAAAATGGAGCCTCTGAATTTAGTGCTACGGGAGGCCCTGCTGGATCGCCTGTACTTATGAGGCCAACTGTTAGAATGAACTCTACTAGCTCAGACGAAATTACTACAGCGGCCGGCTTATTTAGCTTAAGTATTGGAACTTTAAAATCAATAGGAGATTTAACTGCAAGTTTAGCTCTTTCTGAAAATGAAAATTTAACAAAAATATTATCTTCACCAAGAATTATTGCTGTAAATAAAGAAAAAGCTGAAATATCTCAGCAGACTGAAGTACTAACTATTAAGTCTACAGTTTCTGACGGTGTTATTACTAAATCTGTGGATAGAAAACCGGTGAGTTTAAAACTAGCTGTGACTCCGCAGATCACTAATAATGGTAATGTTATGATGGACTTTAGTGTGAGTCGTGGTTTCCCAGGGCCAGTGGAGGATACGGATACATTAGCCAGAGCCGTTAATGACCGTTCTGCAAAGTCTAAAATTTTAGTTAAAAGTGGTGAAACTGCTGTTATAGGTGGAATTTATGATTCACTAGGTTTAAATGGAGAGACAGGTCCAATTGGGCTAAAGGATATTCCAATACTTGGATGGTTATTTAAAAGTAAAGTTAAAGAAAGTAGAAAAAATGAGCTCATTATATTTTTAACTCCTAAAATTTTAGATAGAGGGTAGTTATGAGAAAGCTTTTATTCTTAGTAATTTGTTTTTTACTTCTGCCATCATGTGGTGAAATAGGTGAAGAAGCAAAGAATTTAGAAACAGCTATTTTTACATCTAAAGTGTATAATGCTGGAGAAGAGGGTATTTATGTAAAAAGCCCAGCGTCAACCAGTTCACTTGACACAATTCTTCTTAAAAATGGTTATTTTGAGTTTTGGTTCACCTTCAAAAATAAGAACACTATAAGTATTGTGATTACAGATATGAAGTTAGAAGTGTTAAAAAATAACTCAGTAGTTAATGACGAAGAGTATATTCCAGTTAAGCATGTTCCAGATCCTGTAGTTGGTGACCCTGGACGAAAGTTTTTTGCACATCTTGATCCTGATGCCACAGCTGTTTTATCCCTGGGGGGGCTTGCTGATGGAAAGTTCTACATGGATGATCTTGAGAGAGACCTTGAGACAGGCTTATTTTTAAGTACCATACGCATAACTTTAAATGGTTTTACAACTAAAACTACTAAAGCCTCAGGTGATGATCCATTTTTAAATGAAGAAGGTTTTTTTCAAAGAATTATTATGACATCTGTTAGATAGTAAGGGCGTATAGTGGCTTCGTCTATTCACTTAAAAGCCATCTAGGCCCTAGTTTTCTATGAGTCTTGAATAGAAAAACAAACAAGGGTATACAAGCCCTATGGACTTATTTAGCAGTACAACCCCAACAATACACCAGCCCCTAGCAAATATACTACGCCCAAAACAGGTGAGTGACTTTGTTGGCCAAGAAAAAATTTTTAATAAAAACTCGCCTTTAATGAAGATGATTGAGCGCGGAGTATTGCCTAACCTAATTATTTGGGGCCCACCGGGCACAGGTAAAACAAGCTTTGCATTATACCTTTCACAAAAATTAGATTTTAAATTTATTTTAGCCAATGCCATTGATACTGGTGCTAAGAAAATTCGTGAATTGGGGAATGAGGCTCATAACGATAAAGTTATTCATGGAAAGCCAACAGTATTATTTATTGATGAAATACATAGGTTGAACAAGTCCCAACAGGATGTCCTTTTACCCTTTACAGAAAAAGGCGATTTAATATTAATTGGTGCAACCACTGAAAACCCTAGTTATGAATTAAATGGGGCATTATTAAGTCGATCAAAACTATTAGTTTTTAACCGTTTGAGTGAAGTGGATCTTTCAAAACTTTTAACATCTTGTTTGCAGAATTTTGATTTAACTGAAGAAATACTTTTTAGTGATGATGTTAAAAATGAAATTTTAGATGAAGCCAATGGAGATGCTAGGAAGTTATATAATATTCTCGACCAAGTGATCGACTTATATAATAGTGATGATAAGGGTGGGCAGAGCTGGCCCTTAGAGGTGGATGCCTATTTAGAATTTTTTAAGTCCACGAGCTTTTATTATGATAAAAAAGGCTGTAGCCATTACAATACTATTTCAGCTTTTATTAAAAGTATAAGGGGCAGTGACCCTGATGCAGCTGTTTATTATTTGGCTAGAATGATTAAAGGTGGTGAAGACCCAGTGTTTATTGCCAGACGGTTAGTAATTCTTGCCTCTGAAGATGTGGGTAATGCTGACCCCAGAGCTCTGCAATTAGCTATGGCAGGGCTTGAGGCTGTTAAAGTAATAGGCTTACCTGAAGCTGGGATCAACTTAGCGCAAGTGACGACATATTTATCCAGTGCTCCTAAATCTAACCGTTCCTATATGGCTTATAAAAAAGCTTTATCTGAAGTGGAGTCTTCAGGTAACTTAGCAGTACCAAATTCTTTGAAGTCATCTAGAACTAAAATGGCTAAAAATTTAGGTTTTGGCAAAGATTATAAGTATTCCCATGATGGTGAAAAATCTTGGGTGAAACAAGACTTCCTTCCAGAGCAAATAAAAGATAAAAAATTCTATGAGCCATCAGAAAGAGGTTTTGAAAAAAATATTTCAGCCTACTTAAAGTGGCTTAAGTCGTAATAATACCATCCTACTAAATGGCTTCCTAAAATCTAAGGAGCTCATATTTTATAAAACGCGCAGTTCTCGCCGAAGGCGTGCTGTTTGAGCATTTTGTGAAATATGAGCTCCTTAGATTTTAGGAAGCCATTTAGTAGTCTTATATTTAGTTTGTCAAGGGTGCTTTAAATTTTTTGAGCGCAAATACAAACACATGAGTTGTCAGAATCAACCATCTTTGAGTGTTTTGTGTTGCTAGGGATAACAATTTTATCTCCGGCACGTAATAATAATTTATTACCAGAAATATCTAGTTTAAGTTCCCCGCTTAATATCATTCGAACTTCATCAAAAGGATGGCGGTGAGTTTTAACACTTTGCTTTGGCTCTAAAGTTTCCTCATAAGGTTCAAGCCCTTCACGCTTAAACATTATAAAGATTTGCTTTTTATCTGGTAAAAGGGGGGCCTGCCATCTTTTAATAATCATGTAAATATTCCTCTTACTTATTAATAATATGAGATTAATCTATAATTTACCGGCTTAAATTGCTACACGCAATTGGTCTAGAGAATTAGCTCAGATGAAAGCTAGTGAGGCTATATGTCTATGAATGAGGCAAGTTACTAAAATTGCTTATATATTTTCCACGACGATAGCATAAAAAAATATATAAAACTAAATTGATTTAGGTGAGAGGACGATAATAATCATGTGCACTGAGGAACTAATTCATCTGTGCACTACTGCTCCAGGAGGCAATTTGTGGCGAACACGACAGATATAAATGATACAAATAATGAAGCTACTATAAACAAGTATGTTAATTGCGCTGAGGGGCTAAATACTATTGAGGCTGTTGCAGGTTCAATAGGTATTAGGCAAACAGTTGATGGTAAATCCATAGAGTTAGATTTTACTACTGTTGAAGAAGTTATTGAAAGAGTAGATCCGCAAGGTAAAGGTTTTTTACAAGTTAATTTAGTTGATGGTAAAAAAATACTATTAACTAGTAAGTTAATTGGATTTAAACCGCTAGCTTGTAAAGGTTTAGATATGAGTAAGTTACCTAAGGTTGTAACTACGCCTGACTTAATTAGTGTCTTTGAAGCTATTGAAGAAACTATTGGTAACGATGCCGCTTCATTTATTGAAGTGGATGTCCTTAAAAAAGTATTTCGATCAGTGATTAGTGGTGGAGAGCAAATCGGCTTTAACCTATCAAACGAAAAAACTTGGCTTGGCCAAATTGATTCATTAAGAAATAAATTTATCGCATAAAAATAAATACGGATGAGTTACTAAGTCATTTAAATTTAAGGATGATAATGTGTAGAAGTCACGACTTGATCTGACACTTCACGGTGTGGATAAGTGAAGAAATATGGTTACCCTTTTAGTTAAGTCAGCAAACTTAACAACAAAAAGGAGTAACCATGATCTCAACACAAGAGAATAAAATCATTAAAAACAAAATAGGTCTACTAAATTTAGCTGAAGAACTAGGAAATATCTCAAAAGCCTGCAAACTAATGGGTTTTTCTAGGGATACTTTTTATCGCTACCAGGAGGCTTACGAGTCAGGTGGGTTTGAGGCTTTAATTGAAGCTAACCGTAAAAAGCCTAATCGCAAGAATCGAGTAGAAAAATTTATAGAAGATGCCATC
>CALLBC010000042.1 GCA_938001965.1 uncultured Bdellovibrionales bacterium
TAAAACAATCCGGGGTTGTAAAGCTTCGTTTAAGAATTAATAAGCAAGGAGTTTTTTCGGGTGTGGAGCTTGTTGGTTCTTCGGAATTTCCAATTTTAGATGAGGCGGCTTTAAATTTAATTAAAAAAATAGGTAAGTTTACTCCTTTGCCTAGTAAAATAAAACCGAACTCGTACTTTACTGTGCCTATAGCCTACAGTTTAAGGAGGTAGTTTTGGTGAAAATAATTATTTTCTTTTTAGTTACATTGGGTTCTTTTTCTGTGAGTGCATTAAGTTTACGTAGTCTTACTGATGCTTCCGTTACTGATAATATAAAATTTAAAGGAGTTAGTGTTGCCGTGGTTTTTCAAAAAGACTGTTCGGCCTGTCAAAAGCAGGTGCAAGACTTATCTTGTTTAAATGCTAAAGCAAACTTATTTTTAGTGGGAGCTTTCTCTAGTGAAGAAGATTTGAGGCTTGAGTATAAAATTTTTAACACTAAGCTTCCAAGTTTTTATGGTGATCAGGATTTTTTAAAAAAGTTTAAAGTGACAGAGCCAGTTACACCGCAAATTTTAATTTTAAATGAAAACAAAAAAGTAATGCATATTTTGGGGAAAACCCCATGTTCAAAGCTTTTGAGTGTAGTTAAACAAGTGAGTTCAAAATGAATCAGTTAGAAGATAAATTAAAAGGTAAAAATTTAAGGCTTACAAATGCCCGAAAAATAATTTTTGAAATATTAAAAGGTAGTGACAGGCCACTATCGCCGAAAGATGTTTGTGATGAGCTTAATAATTTATCGGATTTAAAGGCTGACCAGGCCTCTGTATACAGAAACTTAATGTTGTTTAGTAAAATCGGCTTAGCTCATAGACTACAGTCCGGGAAATATTCTGTTTGTCAGTCTGAAGGTAGGCATGATGATAGCCATGTTCATATTATAATGAGTTGTACCGAGTGCACTGGTGTTTATGAGTTGAGTGCTAAAAGTAAAGAAGCGAGTCAGCTTTCAAAGCAAATGATAAATTCAATTAAGAACTTTAGTCATATTTCTAGTTTAACTTTTAATGGTGTATGCGATACTTGTAACAATTAAGAGTGAGTACTTTTTTGTTGCATAATTTTATGAAAAAATATAATTTTATAACTAATGAAAAAAGAATTTAGATCCAGTCAAGATACAGCCCTTTATAATGAGATCATTGAAGAATCTATAGTTAAAAGGTCCATTGCTCAATTAAAAGAGCTTGAAAAAAGTAACCCAAAGCAAAATACAAAAAAGTATTTACTTTCCACGTCCCTTAGGCTTTCAAAAATTATTTCTCCTAGTCTTCATAAAATGACCGAGCTCTGTGTAGAAAAATTAGATATTAAACTACCTGTGGAGTTATTTGTTTATTCAAGCCCGCAGTTTAATGCCGCTTGTTTTAAGCCTGAAGATAATAGGCTTTATATTATGTTTTCCTCTTCAATTTTAGAGGCCTTCACAGAAGATGAAATTTGCTATGTACTAGGGCATGAGTTAGGTCATCATAAGTTTGCTCACCACGAAGTGCCAATTCAATTTATTTTAAAACATAATAGTGAAGTTACATCAGCTTTGGCTTTAAAGTTATTTAAGTGGTCACGATTTGCTGAAATTTCTGCGGATCGGGCGGGGGCGATATGTATGCCTAACTTTGAAACTGTGGCCTGTGCTTTGTTTAAGCTCTCCTCGGGGATAAGTAATTTTAAAACTGTTAAATTTGATATTGCAGAATATATTAACCAAATTGATGAGTTAATTAAAAGTCATAAAAACTCTGACCTTGAAAGTGATCTTAGTGATTGGTTTTCGTCGCACCCATTTAGCCCGTTGCGTGTAAAAGCTTTACAGCACTTTTTTGAATCCGAGATTGTGACTGAAAATGGTAGTGACCTCATTGAAACTGACTCAAAAGTTGAAAACACTCTCAGTTTTATGGATCCTGACTATCTAAGGGGTAAAACGCCAGTTAATAAAGCCTGTCGTAACTTATTTATTGCAGGTGCAGTTATATTAGCACACACCGATGGTGAGTTTAGTAAAAGTGAAAAATCAGCTCTTGGTGAAATGCTCGATAATGACTTAAATATTGATGCGCTCAACAAAGAGGCCTTAGAGGCTGACTTGCAAAACAGAATTAATAAAGTAAACGAAAAGGCCACCTTGTTTCAGAAAAAACAAATACTACGTGACCTAAAAGTAGTGTCTGATAACTCAAGCAGCTCAGACCATAAAAAGCATGTGTTCTTAAATAGCCTAGCTGCGCAGTTAAAAATTAGTTCTGACTTTGTTAACAGCGAACTCAGTAAAGACCTAGAACTGGATTAAATCTGACTTAATGCCGAGTTGAAAGTATCACTTGGTCTCATGGCCTTTTCCACCTTTTCTAGATTAGGGTTGTAGTAGCCGCCCATATCCACTGGTTTTCCTTGGACCGTATTTAACTCTTCAATGATTTTGCTTTCGTTGCTACTCAGTTTTTCAAAAAGTGTTTTAAAGCGTGCACTAAGTTCTGCATCTTCTTTTTGGTTGGCCATGGCCTCAGCCCAGTAAAGTGCCAAGTAAAAGTGGCTGCCACGATTATCTAGCTCATTGACTTTTCTTGATGGCGATTTATCATTAATTAAAAACTTATCATTGGCATCATCTAGGGCTTTAGCCAGAATTAGTGCTTTGTTGTTTTTACTGGATTCGCCTAAAGCTTCTATGGAAACAGCCAGTGCTAAAAACTCTCCTAAAGAGTCCCAGCGTAAATGGTTTTCAGTTACAAATTGTTGTACGTGCTTAGGGGCTGAGCCTCCGGCACCTGTTTCAAATAAGCCACCACCAGCAAGTAGTGGAACAATGGAAAGCATTTTTGCACTGGTTCCAAGCTCTAAGATTGGAAACAAATCGGTTAGGTAGTCTCGTAAAACATTACCGGTCACTGAGATGGTGTCTTTGCCATCTTTAACTCGTAAAAGAGTAAAGTCCATAGCTTTTACTGGCGATAAAATATGTATATCTAAGCCAGAGGTGTCGTGATCTTTTAAGTATTTTTCTACAAGTTTAATTAAGTTGGCATCATGGGCGCGGGCACTATCTAACCAAAACACAGCTGAAGATGAAGTGGCCTTTGCTCTTGATACAGCTAAGCGGACCCAGTCTTTAACGGCCACATCTTTAGTTTGACACATTCTCCAGATATCACCAGCTTCAACGGCGTGAGATATTAGTTCATTGCCAGCTTTGTTGAGTACTTTAATTTGACCATCTGCTGGTGCAAAAAATGTTTTATCATGGGAGCCGTATTCTTGTGCCTTTTTGGCCATTAACCCTACATTAGAAACTGAACCCATTGTCTTAACATTAAAGGCTCCATTTTTTTTGCAAAAATCAATAACCTGTTGGTAGATGCCTGCATAACAACGATCTGGGATCATGGCTTTAGTGTCGTCAAGTTGACCATCTGGTCCCCACATTTTACCAGAGGTTCTTAAAAAGGCTGGCACAGAAGCATCAATGATCACATCACTAGGTACATGGAGGTTCGTGATCCCTTTGTCAGAGTTAACCATGGCAAGTCGAGGGCCATTTTCATAGCAAGCCTTAAGAGCTTGCTCAATTTCAGTTTTTTGATCGGCTGGAAGCTTTTCAATTTTAGTGTAAACATCACCAAGGCCATTGCGAGGGTTTACGCCAATTTCATTAAATGTATTTTCATACTTTGTGAAAACATCTTTAAAGTAGGCTTTGACGGCTTCGCCAAAAATAGTTGGATCAGAAACCTTCATCATTGTTGCTTTCATATGAAGAGATAAGAGCAGGTTTTGTTCTTTAGCTTCTTTAATGTTTTTTTCAAAAAATGAAACTAGCGATTTTAAATTCATAACTGAGGCATCAATGATCTCACCTTGTAAAAGGGGAGTTGACTCTTTTAATACAGTTTCTGAGCCATCATTGCCCACAAAGCAAATCTTTACGTCATCAGCAGTTTCAAGCACTGCCGATTTTTCGCTACCAAAAAAATCACCTGAATCCATATGAGCGATATGAGTTTTAGAATCTGAACTCCATTCACCCATTTTGTGTGGGTGTGACTGAGCATACTTTTTTACTGGACCTGCCACACGGCGATCGGAATTTCCTTCACGTAAAACAGGATTTACAGCACTTCCTAAAACTTTGGCATAACGTTTTTTAATAGCTTGTTCTTCATCATTTTGAGGGTCGCCAGGGTAGTTAGGGATGTCATAGCCTTGAGATTGTAATTCTTTAATGGCTGCTTTTAACTGTGGAACTGAGGCACTAATATTTGGAAGTTTAATAATATTAGCTTCAGGAGTTTTAGCTAATTCACCAAGCTCTTTTAAATGATCGCCCACTTTTTGTTGATCAGTGAGTTTATCAGGGAAATGAGCTAATATTCGGCCAGCCAGGGATATGTCTCGCGTTTCAACATCTATATCCACTGTTGAGGCAAAGGCTTGAATGATAGGAAGTAATGACCTGGTGGCTAGGGCAGGGGCTTCGTCAGTTTGTGTGTATATAATCTTTTGTTTCATCGTTTACTCCTATCAGAGGTCAGTTCATTGCATAAGTAAATAGCGCTATTTTTTGAGTGCATAGCTTAGCCTATATTGCTTTTGAAATAAAGACGAGTAGAGCCAGAGTTAGGCGTGAGGCTAAGTTTTATGATGTTTTGCCTGATTTTTTAGCAAGCTAAGAGAAATAAATGCAGAGTTAGCCCATTCAACAAGTTTTTATGAACCACATTTTATAGATTACATAGGTATTGCAATAGCGGGAAGTCTAAGTGCTAATTGCCGGATACAACTTTATTAAACCGTTCAATAAGCTTATTTTCAGTGACCTTAATAAATTGGTTAGTCTTATGAACTTAATAATGAAGAATATGGTGTTTATATTAAAACTGTAGTTTTGGGATATAGGTGGGCAGACTATATTTGTAAAAGAAGGTATGGAAAAAGTTTTTTTAACAGGTTATGTAAGCCATAAAAATTTTTAATAAGAATTTCCATTATTATTTTTGACAAAAAAATATCTCATTACTATGTTTGAAGTTGTAGAGGGGAGTGGGGATGATCAAATGCTTTATATTAACTTTATTATTTACTAGCATTACTCAAGCCCAGCTTGGTAACCCACACTACGCTTGGCTGCCCATGTTTTTTAATGGGCCAGAGTATGTGTTAAATGTGGATGAGCTTGTTTTAAAAGCTAAAGAGTCTACCGATCCACTTGTATTTTTAGATGATCTTGTTCAAAGTTACCCACAATTAAAAACCACCTTTACATTGATTTATGATTCGCAAAGTATTCAAAGAGCAAATAAAGAAAATCCAAGGATATTATTTTTTACACCCAACGGAGTATTTTTTTCATTGAGTACTTTTGCAGACTCTAAGTCTTTAGAAGTAATTTCTTTTGAAAAAGAGTCTAAACGCTTTTCATTTAAAGAAATTATTTTTAATGAAGACGAAGTAACTGTGCATGCAGAGCCTAAAAAATGCTTTTCTTGCCATGCCGGCAAGCCAATATGGGAAAATTATTTTACATGGCCAGGTGCTTTTGGCAGTAAAGATGATTATGTGTTTGAGGGTCGTCTTGATGATTTTGCAAGAGTAGAGCGCGAAGAGTTTAAAAACTATGTGGAAAACTATACTAATCCGTATTTAAAAATTTTAGGTCTTGATTCAGAAGATTATTTTTTTGATGAATCAAAAAGTGGTAAAGACTATTTGTTTTCTCCATTAAGAAGGAACTCGTACCTTCTCTACCATCTTGGTTATTATAATTATCTAACCTTGATGGGAGGGGTTTCAGATTACTACTCAGCCAATATGAGTTTTTTAAAAGAAAGGCGGATTGATTTTGGTGGTGATGGACCTAGAGCTATGGCTGCTCGTACAATGCTTATAGGTTTAGAGGATAATCCAATACATAGGCGTATGAGGATTAAAGGTAATAATATTGATAAAAGCTCTTTGAAAATACCAATTATAGATATGGATCAATATAATGAGAACTATTCATTGCTTCGTTCTACAGTGCCACATGGAAAAAGGTCAGCCATTGCTAAATGTGTTTCTTGTCATAGAGAGGGCACTGATAATGCTCCTTATATACCATTCCATAATGTCATTGAGTTTAAAGACCTTATTAGTAACTCAAGAATAAAAGATAAAATCTTATACCGCATTAGCGAAGAAGCTAGAGGAACTAGCAAGCAAATGCCTCCCAAAAGTCCTTTAGATTTAGTTGAAAGAGAGAGCGTAATAAGTTTCTTAGAAGAGTTAGATTAGATTTTTCTTTTGTTAGTGCATAATCTGATGATTTTACAGGCCAT
>CALLBC010000043.1 GCA_938001965.1 uncultured Bdellovibrionales bacterium
TTCTTTTTTCTTCAGGCTGATACAACGTGCGGTTATATTGTACGGATACTCTGATTGTAAAATTTTCTTTGCTCTCGCCATAATTTTAATGCTTGCAAGCAACAGTTTAGTCGCAAAGAGGCTTGATTATGCCTTGCGAAGTGGTGCGTCCGGAAACATGGCCTGGCGCCGTTTAATATCGCCTGATCAATTGCAACACTTGCCCTGTGCCAAATTTTTTCGCTAGGCTGTTTTGCTTACATAGATTACTTTCAAGAGATCATCACCCTCTTGATGTAGAAATCTTTCTTAAAGCCAAGTTAGATAGCACAACAAATAATTATTGCTTTGACATTGCTGGAGGCAACAAGAACATTGACATTAATAAAGGTTTACAGGCTCATACTTGTTATAGCTACAAAGGTAAGTTGGGCCCAGATCAAATATTTGATAAAAGTCAATTTAGTAAAAATAAGTTATTTATGAGCAAATACAATGTTTGCGCCAATGCTGAAAAATTAGAAGTTAACTCACCTATTGGTTTGTCCAATTGTAACTCCAGTCAGTTACAGCAATTTAAACTTAATCAACAAGGGAAAATTACTTCGGTTGTAAAACCTAATTTATGCATTACCGCTGCAAAAGATACTCGTTTTGGTAAATCTAAAAAACATCAGATAAAAAAACTTAATCTTCAAGCCTGCTCCGATGAACTTGCTAGATACCAAGCATGGGGCCTTCGTAGCAAACTTTAATAAACTCAGGCTAAGATTATAGTGCCAATGAGACTTTTGGCATTAAATAAAAAGCACCTAATTTTTTCCATTTAGGACCTGAAACCGAATGATTTTGGCTAATTGACTAGAGAAACTCTAGGGCATTTTGCTATTTTTTTACAATTACTTATTAAATCAATATTAACAGTGACTTAACCCTTAAGTGAATCGGAATACTTTGGAGTACCTTTAACCTATTCGACAGGCTATCCTCTAACAGTTTAGACAAATCATTGGCTCTTTATGCATAATCTAAACAAATAGAGGGCTAACACCATCGTGAACCAATATCTGCATATATCATAACTCGAGAAAGCTATGCCAAATAAACAGATAAGAGTAGCCAGAATAAACCAATATTTTTTATTTCAAAAAACCTACCGATCGTTACTATTCAAATCGCCTGAGCTATGAAATGAGAGCTTTTGAGCTTCGTTTATATAGATTATAACAAATCTACAACTTAACTTTTCTTTGACTTAAGAATATGAAAATCATATAAAAACCATATTTTATGAGGGAACTTAATGATGAAGATTGTCGCCTTTGGTGGGTCTATAAGATCTACAGGAAAATCAGAAAGTGCTGTCTTGGAGCTGGCTACTAAAAGCAATAACATTGACGAGCTTATAAAAAATGCCAAACAAGCCCTGGAATCAACAAAACTAAGTAACTCTGAAATTACTGCAGCAGCAGCCTTAATGGGCGCCAGGCAATTGGGAGCTGAAATAAGCTATTTTCCCCTAAGGAAATTATTTAAAGTTCGAGAAAGCTCAGTTGTAGACTTTGACCCGACCAAACTTAAGCTAGATAGTGACATTCCTTATGTAGATACACTCTCTATGAATAATAAAAATTTAACAAGGCTCTTTGATACAATTAAAAATTCTGATGGAGTAATTTTATCAACACCAGTTTATTTTGGTGATCGTAGTTCAGTTGCTAACAAGCTATTACAACTTACGGCCCAAAATAATATGTTAAAAAACAAAAGTTTTGGTGTTGTATCTGTTGGAGCGAAAAGAAATGGCGGCCAGGAAACAGCAAATATTTTTTCTATTTACGAGGCAACAGCCCAGGGCGCATTGGCTGTTGGTAATGGTCCAAAAACTTGCCAATACGGCGGAACTGTTGTCGCCGGAGATACTGGCAGAGTTGTAGACGATGTCTGGGGACTTGAAACTTGTTATGCAACAGGTAAGCGTGTTACACAAACAGCCCAAATTTACCAAAAAGGATTATCAGCAGCAAATTACTCTCACACAATCCGCAAAAATGACAATGAAAATATTGTAGATACTTTTAAATTAAAAATCCTGGTTACAATGGACTATCGTGATGGAAGAGCTCTTGCCACAGTTAAACAACTAACTAGCAAACTACAAAAAGAGTATGGCAACAAAGCTGATGTCCAAATTGTTGAACTTATTGAATCTGATATTTTTCGCTGTATAGCTTGTAATATTTGCCCTATCCCTGAAAAGATGGATAAGCACCCTACTAAAATAGAAAAATATGCATGTATTATAGAAAATAAATCAGATAAATTAAATGAAATCAGAGAAACATTACTGGATGCCGACGGCATTTTAATTTGCTCACTGAATGATATTGAAAGAGGTCATGATACCATCATTTCTCGCTATCAAGCTTTTGTAGAAAGAACGAGATTTATTAGACGTAATAATTTTGAATTAACAAACGTACCTATCTCAAGCCTTTTTATAAACAACATCGAAGCTGATAATAATTCTATTTTAGACTTAAAAACTATGGTTTCTTATATTCGCCATAATTCAATTATATTAAAACCAATAAAAGTGGTAACTCACCAAGGGAACATCCTAGTTAATGGCGAAGACCAAATGCGTAACTTTATTGATACAGCAATGGTAATTAACCAAGGTCGAAAGAATTCAACTCCAATTGAAGTTAATTATGTTGCTGGTGGAGATGGCGGGTACAAAGATGATCGCCTAGATCAGAGTTCAAGTAAAAGAATATAGATTATGTTAAATAATTTCTTTTTACCTTTTTTATTAACTTTAATTTATTGGGCTGTTTTAATTGTTTACATGGCTGGATCAAGTTCATTTAAAGTATTTAGGTATATGGGGTTTTAATGGAAAAAAATAAAATTATAGAAGTATTAAAAAAAGAAATCGAAACATTAGGGCAATTTAATATTGAAAATAATGATACATTAATTTTTTCTCCCGGGTACTTAGACTCGCTCAACATCATCAATTTAATTACTTTCATTGAATCTGAATTTGAAGTTAAGATCGATCCTTTTGATGTTAATTTAGATAGCTTTGAGTCACTAAATAAAATTTCTGAATATATTGAAAACAAGCTAAATGAAAACTCTTGATGACTTAATTAAACATTTAGAAGCCTCAGAGAATTTTACCCTATTGAGCTCAGACCAGGGTGAAATGAGCTCTCATGAGTTTTTACAACAAGTAAAACTTAGAGAAATCGAACTTGAAAAGTTACTTAAAAATAAATCCGATAAAAGTATAATACTAAACAACGAAAACCCATTAACTTTTTATCCAATAGTTTTTGCAGCACTAAAAAATAATATTTGCATTTGTTTCCCAACAAAAAAATTTATTGGTGGTGAAGAACAAATCTCATTTGCCAAATATATTTTAAGCTTAAATGAGCAAGGTGATTTGTTACTTAAAGATAATGTATCATTTAAAGATATAAAAATGCCTAAACAAACTGAAATAATTGTTTTTAGCTCAGGAAGTACCGGCACTCCAAAAGGCATAGCGCACATTAATAACAACTTTGTGTTAAATGCCATCTCTGTACATGAAGTCCTTAATATCAAGCAATACACAAGCCTTACTTTTTTAAAACCATATTTAGTGAGTGCTTATTGTCACTTTTTAGTGCATATAATTTCTCGTAGCACACTTTATTTTAGAGATTTTAGTGACACAAAAGCAATTTCAGAGCTTGGCGCTCTGGATCCAGAAATTGGAGTTATTGGCGCACCTCTTCATCTAGTTTCAATACTCAAAGCTGCTCCCCAAAATTTAAACCCGAAATACTTCTTTTCATCTGGGGACTTTCTTCACTTCAGTCATAGTAAATTAATACTAGAATTGTTTCCGAAAACTAATATTTTTAAAGTTTACGGGCTTGCTGAACTAGCAGGACGATTTTTTATAAAAAAAATTAATAAGCAAACTCCAGAAATTGAATTTGATCATATTGGTGAAAATCTCGACATACATGACTTTAAGCTCAATGATAATCAGCTATTTGTGAAAAGTAAGAGCTTATTTTTTGGATATTTAAAAGACAATGAGTTTCTTCCAGCTGAAGATTATCATCCGACTGGAGACCTTGCTGGATATGGAGCTGGAGGCCTTGAGTTACAGGGACGAGAGTCAGACGAATACAAAGTTGGCGGAAATAAAGTTGGGATTAAAAATCTAGAGAAGAAAATAAGTCCTCTGTTCCCTGAAGACCAGGTCATTTTAGTGCCAACTCCAAATCCTTTATTTGGAAATTTAATATCCTTTGTAATTAAAACTCAAAATAAATATGAAAAAGCAGAAATCGTAATTAAATTAAGAACAGTTCTCAAAAAGTATGAAATTCCTCACCAGTTTTTTTATATTAACGACATACCCTATGGACAGTCTTTTAAGATTGATCGCTCGCAAATCGCTGAGAAAATTGATAATTTGGTTAAAATAAAATGAAACGGGTTTTTTATCTTTCTTTAATTTTTTTTCTGATTCAAGTTTGCTTTGTTGCCTTGAAACCAAATTTCGTTAAAGATATTTATACTCAGTTACCTTGGGAAAAAATTCCAAGAATTTTTTATGTTGGTGGTTTACATCAAAGACGAGTTTATACAAACCTAAAAAAACTACATACAAATAATAAAAATAAGGATAAAGCAATTTACATTTTAGGCGGATCAACTGCACGTGAATTTTTCCTTCCAGATGATTTTTTGCACAATAAGCTAGGTGTAAAAGTTCACAACATGGCTGGCTCTAGTCAGTCACTCTATGATTCACTTAGAATCATTGATAATATTAAAACGCCAGGCTCCGTCGTTGTTTATTTATTGTATCCAATTAAATTTTATAACTCAGAATTACTTAATGCAGAAAAAGCCAATTATATAAATGGATCTAGCTATCTTTACCCAATAGAAAGTAGAACACTAGATAAATACTTTGAAGATCAGAACCTTTTTACACCAAAGTCAGAGTATACTATATTCAAATCAATGAATGTTTTTGCTAGCACTCTTAAAAGTTTTGTACCCAAATTCCCCAAATTTATAAAAAGTTTATTAAGAGGCCAAGTAAAACTAAACAAAGAGGCCTCTAAACAATATCTATATGAAAAGCCACTTACTGACGATGAGTTCAAACAGTACGCACAAAAAGTTCGTAAAAATTTAAACCGATATATTGACCTAAAAACAGAAGGTGGTATCAGCCACTATAATTTTACTCAATTTGAACAAGGCCAAGCAGATAAACTTTATCAAAAAAATTTAGAATTTAATGCTGAAATTATGCAACTTATTCAAAAAGTATGTACAGATCGTAGTCTACGCCTAGTGCTTATAGAAGCACCATTAGCTCAGCGTTCAAAAAAATTCTTTGGTAAAGAAATCGAAAATTTTAATAAATTTCGAAAAGAAAAACTTTCAAATATAGATTACTTTGGACTAGACCACTTTGGGTATAGCTCGCCATACTTTTCCGATGAATACTTTAATGATATCGCTCATCTGCTGAGTAGTGGTCGAGAGTATTTTTCTGATTATGCACTACAGGGATTAATATATGGTCGAGATCAGTAGCCTCTTAGCTGATAACCGTATTATCATTTTTTTAACTGTCTTCTTAGGCTCAATGGCTTTTATTGAGTTAGCATTTCATCAAAACCTTAGAAATAAAAAACTTCTCGTTATATTAGGCTCTATTCTTCTGATGGGATATCTTGATTTTTACTCTCTATTAATAATGAGTGGGTGCTCTGGGGTTGTTTTTTACATGGCTCTAAAGCAACTATCTCCTCAAAAAATTATTTACCCCTTATCTTTGGTATTAATCGGTTTTCTTATAGTTATTAAAGACTACCATTTATTTTTCTCACTCAAGAACTACTACTTACCTTTGGGAGTCTCGTACTACTTTTTTAGATTAATTAGCTTTATCATTGACTACTCAAAAGCTCCTCAGAAGCATGCCAACATAAGCCCTATTGATTTTTTCTCATGGGTTTACTTTTTCCCTATTCTCTTGGCAGGACCAATTCAACGCTACCATTCCTTTGACACCGTTAAGTATGCTAAGGGTGAAAGAGAAAAGTTTTATGGAACATTATTACTTGGATTATGTCTTAAATTTACGATTGTAGATAATGTTCTTTACCCACTAGGATATCAGTATTTAAAACAGCAGGTTACAATGGATAATTTGCCAGGCTTTTTATCTTCTAGCTTATTTGGCTTTGTTTGTTTTTTACATGCGTATATTGATTTATTTCTTTATACTCTTATAAGCCAAAGCGTCGCTGGCCTTCTTGGTTTTAAATTTATTCATAACTTTAACAAACCCCATTTAGCCACCAATATTTCAGAGTTTTGGAACAAATATCATATGTCTCTTTCGGGCTGGACCAGAGATTATATATTTTTTCCAACCTTAATTAAGACTAAAAAAGCATGGTTATCAACTTATGCAAGCATGATTGTTATGGGTATTTGGCACTCCGCAACCTATAATTGGCTTACTTGGTCTATTTGTCATGCAACCTTAATTAATTTTTACTCTACATTTAAGCGCTCCAACACTTATAAAAAATTAATTAAAACACCTGCTAGAAAAAAACTGGCTGGACGTTTCGGTAATTTATTTACACTCTACTTTGTAGGAATTATTTTTATTTTTGTAGCTGTCCCTAACTACAAAGAAGCCCTAGTTATTTTTTCTCGACTTTTTGACTTTAAA
>CALLBC010000044.1 GCA_938001965.1 uncultured Bdellovibrionales bacterium
GGTGCCAGGCCATATTTCCGGACGCACCACTCCGCAAGACATAATCAAGTCGCTTCGCTATCAAATTGCTGTTTGCAAGCCTTAAAATTATGGCGAGAGCAAAGACGATTTTACAATCAGAGTATCCGTACAATATAACCGCACGTTGTATAAATAGGGATTGGTTTAGTTTACCAATGTCTACTGTATGGAATATTTTTTGTGAGGAGTTATGCTTAGTTAATAAGTCCCATTCATTAAAAATACATAGCTTTGTATTAATGAATAATCATTTTCATTTAATTGCTTCAACGCCTTTGGCGAATATAAGTAAATGTATGCTGCAGTTTATGTCTAATACTAGTCGAAGATTAACTGAAAAAGGAAATAGGATTAATCAAACCTTTGGTGGTAGGTATTATAAGTCGATACTTCAAAAGCATAACTATTATTTACATGCATATAAATATAACTATCTAAATCCGGTGAGTGCAAAAATAGTTAATAGTGTTGAAGATTATGAGTTTAGTACCTTGCATGGTTTGATAGGGCGAAAAAGACTAATTATACCCTTAGAGGAAGACATAACATTGTTTTCAAGCTTTGATGAGACTCTTAGGTGGTTAAACAAGCAGCCTGAAGAAAAAAGAAAAGAGGCAGTAAGGTACGCCTTAAAACGACCTTATTACAAAATAAAAAAAAGAACGAAATACAAATAAGCCTATCCTGAAAGATAATGACATACTGTAATAAGAAACATGGCCTGGCGCCTTTTTTCATCATAGGCCACTAATCCTAGATTTAAATTTATGAAGTTATAAAACAGAATATTTACAGCCTTATTATTAAACTGCCTTCTTAGCCTTAATCCTAGCAGCCTTCTTTACAATACCACTATATTTACTAAGGGCAGTATCTTGTCCGTTGGGGAATAGAAGTATGCTAGGGTTTATTCCTAAAAAAGCACCGATGCGAGTTGCTATATCTACGCCAATGTCCCTTTTATTATTTTCAATAGCACTTAGGTTTGTGGGACTAACTCCAATGGCATCACTCATTTCTTTTTGAGTAATATTAAAATTTATTCTGAAAGATTTAATTATATTGCCAGCAGTAGTTTTTTTGTTAAAAAGTGAATCTAAATTTTTCAAGGTTTTCCTCCTGAGTAATCATGTTCTGTTGTAACTTTCACCACAAGTACAATAACTTGTTTGTTTTTAATTTTATATATTAATCTACCTTTAAAGCTAAATGCAGAGGATCGGTGCCCTTTCCAGTTATCAAATAATTCATGATCATGCCAAAAGTTAGTTCCTACAGTAAGAGACTGGGGGCCAAACTCTTTAATTTGCTTAATCCAAGTTGAGATAACCTCTTTATCCTCACTGGTAAGTTTTCCACTTTTTACTTCCTTTTCAGCCTGAGCAGAAAAAAGAACTTTCCACATATTGATTAACCTCCAGAGGAAAACATATCATTAAAGATAACATATCATTTAAGATAAGTCAATTAGTAGCTTATGTTTGATAATGAGGATAAGAATTTTAGTAAAATCAACCCTTCCTTCCTAACAATCTAACGTGAAAACCTACCAAATAGGTATAAAGTACTCCAAAACGTTCCAAGTTAATCATGGGTTAAGTTACTGTTAATATTTAATTAATCAGTAATTACAAAAGTTTAGCAAAAAGCTTCAGCTTTTCTCTGTCTCTCCGCCAAAATTCTCAAAAGGTGCGGACACAATTTTTTGGTCTTATACTAAAAAGCGAGCTCTTTCTTCTTCTGTAGGGACTCTACAAGTCTCTGATTTGCCAAATATTTTATATCGATTTTTGGCTATTAGTGAATAAAGATAATTTCTAACTTTTTTAGGGATAACTTTAAATGCTTTAAATATAAATCCAAAAGTAAATAGCTCCTGTAGTATTTCAATTAATGCGTCAGACTGAGAGAGTAATTTGCCTGCAGTATTAATATAATATAATGTTTGCTTGCTAGTAGCTAATTTTTCAAAACCTAAATTCATTGCCTTGGCCGTTTGCCCTTGCAGGGAGGTAAATTTAATTTCTTGTTTACGATCAAGCTTTATCAAAATGTCTACCGATGAATTACATAGATTACATGCGCCATCAAAAAATAAAATTTTAGTTATTCTCATTACTGAGTCCTATTTTGTTAATCATTTAGTTTAGTTAGTTTCCCTTCTAGTAAATCTAAGATTGTGTCGCCAAATAAAGGGTTAAAACCTGTTACATTTGAAAAGTATACTAAGTTAATGTTTTTATCTTTAAAACTTAAACATACTGAGTCCACGCCAGGGACTCCTCCTGAGTGCCAGTAAAACTTTCCATAAGGCCCATCTGATGGGTAGAGAACTGTTTCATCGAATAAATTCAAGCACTTAAAATACTCTACTGGAGAGGCATACATACAGCCATCACCCCAGCCAGTGACATGCCTAGTTGGTTCCACCTCCTCATAACTATTATTTTTATATAAATAGCCACTAACTTTGGCCTGTAAGTTATTAAGTGTAAAATCTAGATCAATACCTTTACTCGCATAATAACTCCTTAGAGTTTCTTCATAACTATTGCCCTCTATAGTCCCTAGTAATCTAGTTAAAATAATGTAGCCAGAGTTAGAGTAGCTGTATTTTTCACCAGGGATTGATTCAGCCTTTTTGCTAAGTATTAGCTCTACGATCTCTTTAAGGCTTCCATTATTAATTTCCGTCTCATTTAAATGCTCAAGGTAATCCCAGGCCCCAGAAGTATGATCAATGAGGTGTTTAATCTTTGTTGAGTCATTGACAGTATTTAAATATTTAGAAACCTTAGTATCAATTAACTCCGGTTTGGCATTTAAGTAATAATTTTTTATAATAGGCTTAACTAGCGATGCTGATAAAAATTTTGTATTTTTACTAATTTTTTTTGCGCTATTAGTATTTTCTAAGCCAAAGCTATAATCTAAAATAAGTTTTTTATCTTTCTCAATAGCAATGTAAAATCCAGGTGACGGAGATTCAATTTTGTTGGTCTGGATAAAACTGTTTATTTTGTTTTCAATTTCACAAATTAATTTTTTTTCGTCCAAAAAACCCTCCAAATAATGATTTCTTTAAGGTAGCCAAAATTTCATCAAAAGTAAATCTTAGGTACTTTATATGACTATCTTCGAGGAAAATTAAATTAGCTATTATCATGGCGACACCAAATGTAGTTAAGCCCATCATGAAAACTGTACCTAGGTGAAAAAATATTGCAGTTACAATCATTGGAGACTTATATTTTTTAGATAATAATAAAAATGGATGAGCTATCTCCCATAAAAGGGTTGTATAAGTTAGTGCTGTGATGAGTAAATCACTGTTTATAATCAAAGCAGTCCAAAAGGGATGGAAAAATTCATCTGCTTGAGGAATATAGTACATCGCTACTCCATTAGTCCACATTGAGCCTTGTAGTTTATACATTACACAAGAAAAATACAGAACAAGAACTTGAAATTTACTCAAAGAGAAAAATGTTTTTGATAAAATTATTGAAAACTTATTAATGAATTCATTTTTTATATTACTCTTTTCCCCGGATGTATTTATAAATGGAATAAAAGTAAATAGTAGTAAGGTGATGTTATGTCCGCCATCTAGTTGAGATAAAAATAAATGCATCACATTCATTGTTAATAAAAACGAAAGTAAGCCATGCCACTTATTTGATATATTAAATATTATACCTGTTAGTAGAAAAATAACTTGTACGTATATTGCAATTTCAGAATATGTATGAACACTTGGGTGCCAAAGTATATAATAAAGCCAGTCTATCATGTTATAGCCAAATTCATACGGATAGTTGAATGTGTTTTCTCCAAAGAAATGTTTTCTTTCCACAATTAGCATTAGTGAGTTCCACAGATAATAAAAGTATATCAAATGTCTAAAAAGCATTTTTGATAACAAATGATCTTCTTTAAATACAAAATTTAAAATATTATTCATCTTAATTGTCCTATAGTTTTGGGTGAGTACCTTTCATTATTAAATTAATTTTTGAAAACTTATTTTTGTTATCTTTCTGTGTGTAAGGTTGAGGGAAAATTTCAATTAACTTAAATTCAAAGTCACTGAAGTTTTCAAAGCTACCTTGGCAAGTATGGTTTGAAAACTTTAACAATTGATCCCTTTGTACTGAGTTTTGAATTAACTCATTTAAATTTTCACACCCCTCTCTTTTGCATTTACGACTTTTATTTATAATATAATTATTCATATCTGTTGCTATAAACTTATACTGTTTCATTAAAATACCAGCAGTAGAAAACCTTGATTTATAATGCTCTTTTAATATTTTTTCAGTAGGGTTGAACCAGCTAGAGGTTTGATTATTTGACTTACAGCGGATCAGTAATTTTACTGATGTGTAGCCAGGGTTGGGGGCGAATAGCTGCCAACCCTGTGGGAAGTATGCTGTCATAAATTTATTCACTGGCACTTTTATATTTTTGGTTAGTGGATTTGGTGGTGCCAGGTAAATAAAATTTAAAGCTATATACGTAAAACCAATCAGTATAGGTCCACTAAGTGCTAAAGCTTTAATTAGGCTGGTGAGCTTACTTAGGATCAAAATAAAATCCTTCGTTAATAGCATCTACATCAATAATAACTCCTTCAGGCATAACTCTTTGTGTGCGTTTAGTAGTTCTCATAGCAAGTATACTGTCTTTACTATTTATATTATTTTCACTTAAGCGACCTTCTAAATAATTAATGTAACTTTTTGTTTCATCACTCATTAAATAGTTAAACTCATAGTCTGGATCAATTTTTTTTAACCCTTTAATTAATCCACACTCTCCTAGGTACCCAATGTTGTTGCCGGCAGTACCGTTTTTCTCACATTTATCTGTTGCAATATTATATCTATGTGGTCGTCAGACAGAGCACCACGGGTTTACCCGTGGGTGAATGAACCCGGCGTCGACTGCCTTGCAGACTGTGCTATAGTGCAGCCATGGAAGTTACAAAATCATCTCATAGTATCTACAAATTACAATACCACCTTGTTTGGGTCTGCAAGTGCCGACGTCGGATCCTGAAGCCTGGTGTCTGCGAATATTTCCGTAGAATGTTGCCAAAGTTACTTCGTGAAATGCCTGGCGTACATGTTAAGACGATTGGCTTTGATGAAGACCACTTGCATATGGTTATAGTTATTCCTCC
>CALLBC010000045.1 GCA_938001965.1 uncultured Bdellovibrionales bacterium
TTAAAAAATTGTTCAACGCTAGATGATGTTAATAAAATGGTGACGGAGGAAATAAACTATTATAACAATAAAAGACCCCAGCTTGGGTTAAAAAAAATGCCTCCGACTGAATATCGAAGGCACCTTATTAACTAGCCAGGCTTTTTTAACTGTCCCAAAAATGGGGTGCAGATCAAATGATTGGCTTTTTTTTATCTCTATTTGTGTTCAGAAAATTAATACTTTAAGCACCTCGGCTCTTCCATTACGAAACAGGCTTTCTCCGTACATCCTCCAACTTTCCCATTAGATGCTGAACATGTATTACAACCATCAAACCATGACGTACAGTTATTCGGTGGAGTAGTACCTCCAACACTACCTCCTCCATTTATACATTTGTACCCAACAGTACAATTGTTACCATCTTTAATAACTTTCAATTGTGATGGCGGCATACACATCGGCAATGCTAAAGGTAGCATTGGACACATATGAGGTTCATCTAGTTTCGGCTGACAGGCCCAACCAGTAAAGCAACCATTATTACCTTTTCTTATTTGAGCGATAGCATTATCACCACAATATGGTTTCTTTGGTATCTCTGCAGTACAGACAACTAATGGGTCAGTACATTTAAAACCTGTAACACATCCATTTCTATCTGTGACTTGCTCTATTTTTTCTTCATCACCACAGAACCCTGGTTCTGGTGGAGCTATACGAGGACATGAAACTGGCTGCTTACAACGATAACCAGTATGACAACCATTTTCGCTAATAATAGTCTCGAGACCATTTGTACAATGTGGTGGTATCGCTAATACTGGCGGACAGACCCCGGGCTTAGGTTCACATCTGTACCCAGTCAAACAACCCATATTATCAACTTTCTGCTTTACTGTATGGCTAGATTTACAAACAGGATATGGAAATGCAACCGGAGGACAAACTATAGGGTTCTCTGGCACACACTCATTGCCTAGATCACATCCATCAGAACTAATAACTGGCTGAGTTCTTTCTCCCGGCTTACAGTTAGGTAATACATAATCTATTTCAGGACATATTTTATCTTTGTCACACCTAAAACCAACTGTACATTGATTTGAATTTTTAATGAGCTTTAAGTTGCCCCCTGTTTTTTGACATTTTTGAACCATTAAATAAGATGGCGAAACTTCTGGACAAAGCTCCTTACTGCCTTCACATATGTACCTTGTAGGACAGCCATTTCTATCTTTTTTAAGAACTAACTTGCCACCAGTAATATTACACCTTTTCAGCATTGCTTCAGATGGAATAGGCATTTCCATTGTACACATTTTTGGACGCTCACATATTGGCGGTATAGGACAGTTGTTTACCGGTTTTGGATACACTATTTTTCCGCCGCTACTAATACATGAACTTTTAAAATCTGGTTCTGGAATGAATGCCGGGCACGGAGCCATCTTACAGTGGTATTCAGTAACACAGTTACCGCTTTTACTGTTAGCTTGATAGCTACCACCTCTAGCAAAACATTTTTTGCTTTCATCCTTCGAGTATACATTAGGGCAACTATTTGGTTTTTTACAGTACGGCGGTCTTTTACAACCATTAATAATATCTGATGATATTACAGTACCACCACTATTTTCACAGTCAGCTTCCCAATTTGCAGGGCGCCTTCCTTCATAGTTTTGTGTCTCTGGGCAACCACCTATACAGTTATAACTTGTAATACAGTCATTCTTGTTTCTAATCGGAATATACTTTCCACCATTAGATAAACATTGTTTTTTATCATTATAATCAAAAGGAGACCTAATATTCACTGGACAAGCCATTTTCCTGTGACACTTGTAGGCCACAACACACCCAGCTGAGTTTTTAACTGGTAAGTATTTTCCACCATTAGCTAAACAAGCCTTTTGCGCACCATGTTGCTCTGGAGACTGTGCAAATACAGGGCACTCATTAAGCTTTTGACACCTCTGACCAATTACACATTTATTTTTATCAAACACCTGAACAGCTTTAAAGCCTGGCTCACATCGAATCGCTATTTGCGGCAATAACGGACATTGGTGATGAGACACATCACATCTATACCCTGTTAAACAACCATTATTATAAACTTTAACTCGCTTAGAGTTTGGAGGACAATGTGGAGGAAGTATTAACGCCTTGTTAAAACACTGTTTAGGCTTTTTTACACACTTATACCCATCGTTACAAAACCTACTATCAATTTTTCTAACTAAATAAGACCCTGGCTCACAAATCGGCTCATCATTCTGTATATTAGGATCAACAGGGCAGTTCACTACCGTTCTTTTTAGGATAAGTCTTAATAAGATTCTTTTTAATATTCTTCTTTCTTCTTTAGCTAAATCATAACGAGTTTTACAGTTTACATATTTACCTAAAACTATATTTTGTTCGTCACTTGTATTTACAATTATAGGTTCTGGCTTTAGATCATCCACCATGGTTAATGGAACTGGCGCCCCATTATTAAGTGGCCTTTTACATTTCTCTGCTGATAAATGAATTTTTCTTATCAACCTTAACAAAACCCTTATCTCATTAACTTCACTTCTATTTAGCTTAAACAACTCAGAAGCTTTGCTATCAGTTATTTGCATGTTTTGTTTTTCTAAGTTTACATCAACACCAATATTCTCTTCTGGAAGGATCATTTCATCGTTAGAATTTAATTTCATCTGTACTTGAGTAACATCTGAACTTAGTTCTAATGGCGCTGCAGGCGCAAGCGTCGCCGGAGCTTCTAAGTTATCTATTAACCCAAAATCACCGCCACAGTTTTGGAAACTTAAAATTAAACCAAAGCAGCAAACTAAAATTGCTAACATTGAAAACATACCTTTTTTCATAATAAACCTTTTATTTGAATTTAATGGTGTTTGTTTAGTTCATAAACAATACCTAATTATAGAAATACCTCTCTAATAGGGTCATGCTATATATATAATTTTATGCAATATTCGACCTAGGTCTAGTGCTGAAATGGTCTTACATCCTGGATATTTGTTATACCATAGCAAGCCATAAATAAGCGTTCAAGACCCATAGCTATTCCTGCTGTCGGCGGCAAACCGTAGTATAAAGACTCGATAAAGTCTTCATCAATAGGGATGAACTCCTTACCCTGGCCTTTCCTACTTTCTTGTTCTTCTAGGAACCTCTTTTTTTGTATCTCTGGACAAACAAGCTCATTAAAAGCATTAGCTATTTCATAACCTTGCCAATACATTTCAAAGCGATCTGCCCACCCACCCTTATTAATTTTAGCTAAAGCAGCTTGCGATGGTGGATAATCGAATACAAAGTCAACTCCCTCTTTTCCCAGATGGGGTTCAATTTTATCCATAAAAATCATAAAAAATATATCATCAAAAGAATCTTCGTCACTCACTCTTAACTCTAACTGAACTGCCAAAGAATATAGCTCTTGTTGAGTGGTCTTCGGAGTTAAATTAAAATCTAAATATTTTTTAAATAATTCCCTCATCGTAGTTTTATCAAAGTTTGGCTGCTCACCTTTAGGGCTAACAAATGATATTAACTTCTCGATATCCTTTATTATATGATTTAAGTTTTTAAAACTCCTATACCACTCTAACATTGTAAACTCTGGTTGGTGTTGTCTCCCGGATTCATCATTTCTAAAGCAAGGTGTGATCTCAAATACTTCAGACACTCCTTGAGAAATAATTTTTTTTAAATGTAACTCAGGACTAGTTGGTAAAAACATCTTTTCATTTTTGTTATTTATCTTTAGCTCTACAGAAAATGGATCGAGGGTTGGCTCAAGTCCTGGACACACTACTATGTTTGGGGTAAGAGCCTTATAAAATTTTTGAATAGTAAAAAATTTTTCTACTCTCTCAGTAAATTGAAGCCACTTATTATTTTTTATCCAGCTTTGCTGATGATCAAAAATTGAGACTCCTCTATTAATTAAATTAAGAGATAAAACCCAAGCCTGGCTAATTTTACTACCTTCAAAGTAAATAATTATTTTATCGCCATCTCGTAAATCCTTAACTCTAAATAAAGCTTCTTTCTCTTTTCCCACTCCAACTGGTGTGTTTTCTGTAAAGTTTTCTAAAAGCAATTCATGAGAGTGACCAACTAAGTAAGGTAGTGAGTTTTTATATGCCAAAGCACCAGCAAGTGGAACACCACCCTTAGATTTCTTAAACTGCCATTCAGTCAGTGACTGCACATCTGTTAGTTCAACCTCATCACTTTCTTTGAAGGCCTCAATTAGTTTTTCTCTTTGATCAGACATACCTTTTTCTACTTAAATATACTTTATGTGTAAATTAATAAAGCAAAGCTCCACCTCCCATTTCAATAGTTTAGGTTCTTAAATTTAATACCTAATAAAAACAGTTACTTATAGTTACATGCATCACTTGCTCACTTTTTACCCTCAGGGTATAAACTAAGATAATGATAATTTATGAAGTTAACTTAAGCATTTCAGGGGAAATAAAAGAGGACTTTTTAAAGTGGCTCCCCTCTCATGTTGAAGAACTATTAGCTCTTCCCGGCTTTGATTCAGCCTATAGTTTTACCCAATTAGAGCCAAGCAGTACCAATTTTAATATGGTTATTCAGTACCACCTTGAAGACCTCAAATCGCTTAATTCCTACTTTGATCAAAATGCTGAAAGGCTTAAACAGCAAACCTTTGATCGGTTTGGAAATAGCTTTACTGCTAATCGAAGAATTTTAAAAAAAAGCTAAAATTTCGGTGACATCGGGGCCTGCTACTGTTAAAAAAATAGCAACAAGCCTTTAATGGAGGGACCGATGAATTTAAAAAATCTAAATTGGAAACAAATTAAAAAAGAACTAGTTCGCTTAAGTGATTTTGATCAGCTTAAAAAAGAATTGGAAGACCTTAAAAAAGACATTAAAAAGTTTGATTACAAGTCAAAATTAAGCAAAAAAAATAAAGCTCGCCTTAAAGACTTAGAAAAAACATACAATGATGTTTCTAAAAAAATTGCTAAAGCGCAAAAACAAATCGACCGTGAATTAGATAAAGGACTTAGAGTTTTCAAAAAAACAAAAAAAGATGTTGCTAAAAAAGTTAGTGTACTTAAAAAGAATGCTAAATCGCAGAAGTCTAATCTTGAAAAAACTGCTAAAAAAGCTAAGAAAAAAGTTAAGAAGACTGTTAAAAAGAAAACAACAAGAAAAAAAGCTACTCGTAAAAAGACTACTAAAAGAAAGCCAGCTCGCAAAAAAATAAAAAAGAAAACAACAAGAAAAAAGGTTACTCGCAAGAAAGCTAAGAAAAAAACTACACGAAGAAAATCTACTCGTAGAAAGTAAAAATATTCATGCAGAAGCTATTAATGCTTCTGCATGAAACTAAGTTTAATCTTTTTATGAGAATAAACCTTATACCAAACGTGGAGTCATCCCATGCTAAATAAAGATTTCTCTGACCGTCATAACGGCCCAAACTCATCTGACATTAACACAATGCTCAAAGCCCTTTCACTTGATAACCTTAGTGGACTCATGGAAAAGGCCACTCCAGATGTCATTCGAAATGTTAAAGCTTTAGATTTACCTCCAGCACTTAATGAGGTTGAATTTATTCGAAAGGCCAAAACAGTAGCTAACAAAAATAAAGTCTTCAAAAATCATATCGGACTCGGGTACTTCCCGTGCATTACTCCTGCTGTAATTCAAAGAAATATTTTAGAGAACCCTGGCTGGTATACAGCCTACACTCCATACCAGGCTGAAATTTCACAAGGTAGAATGGAAGCCTTATTAAATTTCCAAACAATGATTACCAGCCTTACAAATATGGACATGGCCAATGCTTCATTACTCGATGAAGCCACTGCTGCAGCAGAATCAATTAGTCTTGCCTTTGCAGCTCAAAGAAAAAACAAGTCTAAAAAAATATTTATATCTAAACATATTTATCCTCAGTGCAAAGAGGTCATTGAAACAAGAATGACTCCGCTCAACTTTGAAGTTGAATTTGGTGAAGTTACTCCTGATATTTTTGATAAAGATCAGTATTTTGCTGTATTACTACAATGCCCAGACCTGAATGGAAAAGTTTTTAACTATTCTGATATTTCAAAAGCTGCCCACGAAAAGGACTGCCTAGTTATTGCGGGCGTCGATTTAATGAGCTTATGTTTAATGGAATCTCCCGGCACTATGGGAGCTGATATTGTTTATGGTAGCACACAAAGGTTTGGTGTTCCCTTAGGTTTTGGTGGACCACATGCAGGTTTTCTAGCCACTACAGACGCTTATAAAAGATTAATTCCTGGAAGAATCATAGGAGTTTCAAAAGATCGCCAAGGAAACCAAGCCATGCGTTTGGCTCTACAAACACGCGAACAACATATTCGTAGAGAAAAGGCCACCAGCAACATATGCACCTCTCAGGTTTTATTAGCTGTGATGGCATCCATGTATGCTGTTTACCATGGACCAAAAGGTTTAAAAAATATTGCCTTAAAAATTCAACAATTAACTAACTGCTTAGCTGATCAACTAAAATCTAACGGCTTCAAGCTTTCTGGTGATCAATTTTTTGATACCCTACAAGTTAAACTAGATAAAACTGAAGCAAATAAAATATACAAGCGCGCAATTGATAATGAAACAAATATCTATGTTTTTGATGACGGCAGGATTAATATCTCATTAGATGAAACATCTACCGTTAAGGATGTGGAAAACTTAGTGAATATCTTTGCCAACAAAACTGATAGCACAATCAGCTTAACATTTAAGTCTGACTCTAGTCTTTCAAATGATTTAAAAAGAAGTAATGAGTTCTTAGAACACCCTGTTTTTAATTCACACCACTCTGAAACTCAGTTATTAAGATATATTAATAAACTGGAAAAAAAGGACTTAAGCTTAACTCATTCAATGATCCCACTTGGGTCTTGTACAATGAAATTAAATGCAACCACAGAAATGCTTCCTGTGACCTGGGAGAACTTCTCAAGTTTACACCCATTTATACCTTCTGACCAAGCTGAAGGCTACATTGAGCTCATTAATGAGTTTGAAAATTGGCTTTGTGAGATCACTGGCTTTGCAGCAGTCTCCTTTCAACCAAATGCTGGATCACAAGGTGAGTATGCTGGTTTACTTGTAATTCGCAAATACTTAGAAAGTAAAGGCGAAGAGCACAGAAACATTTGTCTTATTCCAAGCTCAGCTCATGGCACCAACCCAGCCAGTGCCGTAATGGCTGGAATGAAAGTTGTAGTTGTTGCTTGTGATAGTAATGGAAATATTGACGTAAGTGACTTGAAAGAAAAAGCTGAAGCACACAAAGACAATTTGGCTGCGCTTATGATTACATACCCATCTACTCACGGTGTTTTTGAAACTGCTATAAAAGATATTTGCCAAACTATTCATGACAATGGAGGGCAAGTTTATTTAGATGGTGCAAATTTAAATGCACTTGTTGGTGTTTGCCAAATTGAAAAATTAGGAGCTGATGTAGCTCATATGAATTTGCATAAAACTTTTTGTATTCCTCATGGCGGCGGTGGCCCTGGAGTTGGACCCATCGGTGTAGCCAAACATCTATCTAAATATTTACCGACACACCAAATGAATAGAGACTGCGGACCTAAAACAGGCAGTACTGCTGTTTCTGCCGCCCCTTGGGGTAGCGCTAGTATCTTACCTATTTCATGGGCTTATGTTGCCATGATGGGTGAAGAGGGCTTACGTAAAGCCACTCAGCTTGCTGTTTTAAATGCAAACTATATTGCAAAAAAGCTATCTCCACACTTTCCAATATTATTTACTGGAAAAGATGGCTGGGTGGCTCATGAGTGCATTATTGATGTACGTCCGCTGAAAGATTTAAGCGATGTAACGGTTGATGATATTGCAAAACGACTAATGGATTATGGGTTTCATGCTCCAACAATGAGTTGGCCAGTGATTGGAACACTAATGATTGAACCCACTGAAAGTGAGTCACTAGCTGAGTTAGATCGTTTTTGTGAAGCTTTAATTAATATTAAAAAAGAAGCCGTTGAAATTAATGATAAAAAATTAGACCGTGAAAACAATGTACTTAAAAATGCACCACACTCTATAACTACTATTTCGAGTGATGATTGGCCTCACCCATATACCCGAGGCCAAGCAGCATACCCATTACCATGGGTTAAAGATCACAAATTTTGGACTAGTGTTGACCGCGTAGATAATGTTTATGGTGATCGTAATTTAGTTTGTACATGCCCTGCTCTTTCTGATTATGAATAAGTATTTTTTGAATTTATATTAGGAAAGTTAGTTTATTCATAAAATAACTTTCCTAATACATAATTCTATAAAATCACCTTGCATATTGCTTGATTTCATATTTATTTAATTTAAAACTACCTTGTCCATTCCAAATTTCTGTACCTATTAAGATATTAGCTAAACAGTAATTATCATTTAAATTTCTTCTGTTGTAACCACCATGTGTATCTGTTGGTCTATTAGATATTTTTGTGGATGTTAATAGCTTATGACCTTCTTGCTTGGCAAAATCAATAAATTTTGTCCAATTAATTTTCTTTTTTGTTACTGGTCTATGACTTTCTTTAACTACATATGTTAAGTAATGTAAGTTGTTTTCATTCTTCGTCCATACTTCTAATGGTAAACCGTCGATAACTGTATCACCAACATACCCATCAGAACCTGCAGGGTTAAACTCACCTTTATCTAACCATAGCATGATTTCATATTTCATATTTGATCTTGCATGATCAGTTACTATACTATCACAACTGCTATGGAAAAATGATTCTATGGAAACATTGTAGTCACCAGTATTATGAGCTGTATAGTCCATATCAATAATAATTTCAGGAATCTTGTTTACTTGTACCGGAAGACCAGTCTTTTCTTTAGTTTCTCTTACACTACTACCGTGTGAGTACTCACCAAACTCTCCATTATTGCCTCCTCTTTTAACTCCATATAATACCTCAGGAAAAGCTCTTACATCCCAAACCTTTGCCCAACTTGCAAACTCAGACCTTCCGCCCCAGTCAAAGTTAAAACCAGGCATACTCCCTTCTAAAATACATTGGCTATAATTTGAAGTAGCAATAGATCCATTCCAAGGATTACTATTTAATAGATAGTCACCGAAATAATATAAACTATTATAATTAACTGATGTTGGGTTAGACGGGTCTTTATTAATACATGCAGAAGTGGATTGATTTTGCTTTCTAGATTGACCACTGCTTGCACTAAATAATAACTGACCGTTTGATGGTTGAGTGGTATCAGGCAATACTTCATTAGGAGTAGTTTCTCCAGTTAAAAATGGATTATTATCCGGATCAATACATGATTCGCCGCTTTGGAAACCAAAGCCATCTCCATCAGCATCGTTTATTCCCCCAGCTAATGATTTATCACATAACTTATGAACTCTACCTGAGTTATCTGTAAAAGTGCCATTAGCACTCACTTCTTCAACAACTGCTTCCTCTTCCACAACTTCTTCTTCAATAACTTCATTTACATTTTCAGAAGTTACAAATGGATTATTATCGGGATCAATACATGACTCACCACTTTGGTAGCCGTAACCATCTCCATCAGTATCGTTTATCCCTTCAGCTAATGACTTATCACAAAACTTATGTACTCTACCTAAATGATCTCTAAATATTCCAACTTGAATTACTGATGGCTCATCTACAATTACACCATCCAAGAATGGATTATTATCAGGATCAATACATGACTCACCACTTTGGAAACCAAATCCATCTCCATCAGTGTCGTTAATTCCTTCTTCTAATGTTTTATCACAAATTTTATGAACCCTACCCACATGGTCTCTAAAAAGACGAGTTTCTCTTACTTCTTCAGGGTTTGTTAAGATTGTTGTTCTTTCTGCAACTACAACCTCTTCATTAGTTTCTTCAACAGTCTTAACTTCTTCAATATTCTCAATTTCATCAACAGTTAAGGGCTCTTCAGCAGTTACAACCTCCTCAACAACTATTAATTCCATTACAGGATTAACTATTTCACTTATTACCTCATTATTCTCTGTATTCGCAGGAATTACACTGCTTCTTAATGCTGAACTTATTTTTTGATTTGAAGAAAAACCACCTTCTCCACAAGATATATTTAAGCCTACAAGAGTAATTACTACTAATTTACATATTGTCTTCATTTGCCACCCCGCTGTTACAGTAATATTTTGCAATGTATATTCCAGGCTATAGCCAAATTATGTCACTTTGAGTGTCAGCATTTTTACAGCTGTATAAAGATTGATCTTTTTACACCTTAGACTTAATTCAAATACGTAAAATAGTATCAAATTACTATTCTAATATTGAGACAATAGAAAGCATACTTCTCGAATAACAAACCAAGGCTGATGGCAGCTTTACAAACATTATAAATATGCGGCATGATACTCATATGAAAACTATACTTTTACTAATTGCCTTGCCCTTATTTATGGCTTGTACTCAGAAAGAAAAACAACCATCAATTAATTCAAAATTTAAAAACCCTGCAACCCCACCAAATAAATGTATCCAGTGGTTCGATGGCTGTAATACATGCAGAACTGAAGGCTCACAAATTCTTTCTTGTACAAAAATGGTCTGTTTTGTCATGCAGGAACCTAAATGTCTTAAATTCAAAAATGGCCCCAGCAAACATGAAGTTCGCAAGAAGAGCTGCCGAGATAACGGTGGTGTTTGGCAACGCAAAGTAAATGGAGCGTGGATTTGTATGAATAAAACTACTGACGCTAATTTACCTTGTGACACCTCTCAAGAGTGCCAGGGTGTGTGTCTGTATTATAAAGGAAAAACTCGTGGCTTTTGCTCAAGGCACACTCCATTTGTTGGCTGCGCGCAAGAGTATGAAAACGGTAAACACTTTAGCATTTGCGAGTAAGGAAAATTATGGGTGATGTAGCGTTAGCTAGTATGGGAGCAGGCTGTCTTATTATTGAAGATAATAAAGTCTTATTAGTAAGGCTTAATTATGGCCCTGCCAAAGGACAATTTATTTTACCAGGCGGTATGGTTGAAAAGGGAGA
>CALLBC010000046.1 GCA_938001965.1 uncultured Bdellovibrionales bacterium
ATTTTTAATGATTTTATTCTCTTGTGTTGAGATCATGGTTACTCCTTTTTATTGTTAAGTTTTGTCGCTTAACTAAAAGGGTAACCATATTTCTTCACTTATCCACACCGTGAAGTGTCAGATCAAGTCGTGACTTCTACAATTTATAAATTAATTTCCATATTTATTTCAACTTTAGTAAATACAGTGTTTTGGATGAAAGCTCTGTGACCCCATCTAAAATGGTAAGTAATTCATTGGCTTCTGGTGTATCTTTGCCGCTTAAAGTCAGTTTTATCTCAGATACATTACTTCTATATTGCTTTAACTCATTAATTGCATTTTCAAGTTTATAGCTTTCATTTTCTGTTTTGGTTTTAATTTTACTAAATTCTAACTTAATATCATTTCCTAAACTAGACTCAACAAAGCTATCCATTAATACTTCATTTTGTGTTAAAAATTGCTCATAGGTCGTATGGTGTTGAGCAATATCAGTCATCCAATGCCAAAGTCGCGCTTTAATATTTATTGTCATCATATTGGAAATTAGTAATTCTAGGTTCATGTTATATATCCTTATAAAAGTTAGATTAACTTACTTATGTAGGTTTTAATTTTTAAGCAACAAAAAACTTACCATAACCGGCAAACTCATCAAGCATGTCTTCTGACCAATGAACCTTACCCGATTTAGTTGGGTATAGATTCTGAACTTGGACAATTTGATTTTCATAATCAATAAATCCACGCACAACAACCAGCTCCCATGAATAACTGTGTAACTTTTCCTCTAGCCCTTTAATATAGCCAAATTCTTTTTCTGAGCTATATTCTAGCTTGAAAGTTAACCCTGATCGAGTAATTAACGTAAAGTAGTTTTCACCGAATATTACGTCAGGTGGCATTAATTGACCCTTTAGGTTAGTCTGTCTAATACTTTTCGAGGTTGCATCATCGTAGTCTATAAATTTTGTCTCTGTTAAAGTTAACATAATCCCTCCTTTAGTAAAATGGGTAATAATACTCATTACAATTGATGTGCCATATCTTAGAATCAACAGGTTTAACTACAGGCATTATTCAACTAAAAATAGGAAACCAGATTTTCCAATTTAAAGATTAAAATGAAGTTAGACTACCTATATTAAGTATTAATATTTTTGGGTTTAAAATCTTCTTTTTGAAGCTTGTGTTTATTCATAAGATTGTTTAGTTGCCTGACACTGATTCCAGCTTTTTCAGCAGCTAAGTTTATCTTACCATTAGATATTGCTAATATTTTTTTTAAATAATGATGTTCAAAGTTCTCGTTATTTCTATTTCTAGCCTCCGCCAAGGTCCAGTTCAAGTTCAAGGGTAAGATCGCTTGATCTTTTAAGGGTTCAAATATTTCAACAGGAAAGCTCGAGTGAGTCAGTACAGTAGACTTTTCAAGTATGTAAGCCCTCTCTATCAAATTTTCAAGCTCCCTAATATTACCTGGCCAAGAGTATTTCATAAGAGCAGAGAGCGTCTCTGGCTGTATGCCGCTAATATATTTAGTATTTGCTTGCTGGAGCCTATTTATAAATACTCCTATTATATGAGGCAAATCTTCAACACGATCTTTTAGTGATGGCAATTCAACTGGAAAAACATTTAATCTATAGAATAAGTCTTTTCTAAACTCACCTTTTTCTGACAAAACTTTTAAATTTTCATGAGTAGCAGCTACAATTCTTACATTTACCTTAATATCAACTTCACCACCAACCCTTTGAAAAAGAGAATCTTGCATAACTTGTAAAAGTTTGATCTGAGCAACAGGACTTAAGGTGCCTATTTCATCTAAAAATATGGTTCCATTGTGAGCAAGTTCAAATTTTCCAAGTTTTTTCTTTATGGCTCCTGTGAAGGCCCCTTTTTCATGACCAAACAATTCACTTTCAATTAGGTTTTCAGCTATCGCCCCACAATGAACATGAACAAATGGGTGGCCTTTTCGAGAACTGTGGTTATGAAGAAGCTTAGCCAACACTCCTTTACCAACACCCGTTTCACCATTTATCAAAACAGTAGAGTTTGTAGGCGCAACATCTTTAACCATTTCATAGACAGCCTTCATATTTTTGCACTTAGTATCAACAACTTCTAAAAAATCATCTTGCCAAAAATTATCTTTTTGCGCCTCAAGCCTAGCAATTTTTCGCTCACGAGCAATCACTCTATCAGTTACTGTTTTTATCTCTAGTGAATCAATCGGGTAAGTTAAGTAGTCATTAGCTCCTAGTTTTATAACTTCCATAGTTTCACGTATGTTTTCTTGTTCAGTTAAAATGATAAATTTTTGTTGAGGTTTAGCTTTTTTAAAGCTTGAAAAAACTTCGGAATGAGCTTTCCCTTCAAAGCTTAAAAAATTAATATCATAAAACACTAAGTCAAAGTTTTTACTTAAAAAAGACTCTTTACCAGACATTCTGTTGCCAGCAATTGAAACCTCAAAAGTATCATCAAATAAATTCAATGCATTACTGATGATATCTGGCTGGCTTGTTACAATTAAAACTTTCATAAAGTATCCTCAGACTATGACTTTATTCTTAGTGAATTATTATGGCAATACATTATTAAGTCAGAAATCACTAAATAAACATCAGAAATGCTACTTCCTGTTATAGCCTTAAAAAAACCTCAAATCAAAAATAAACGAGTTTAAGGGTGGCATATACATTGCTCATACCTAATTCACAAAACTCTTAGAAGGAGGTTTCAGTGTCAAAGGCGCCATTTATAATACACACAGGCATTATCACAAAAGTGGGCAAAAGCACTGAAACTCTGAATTCTGAAGTTTATCTAAAATCTAATTATGGTGAAATCATCCAATTATATAAAAATGAATACTATGATGACTTATTGAGCAAAAATGGCCAAGCCATAAAATTACTTGGCTGGCAATACCCTAAACACTTTGTAATTGAATATTACAGAGTTTTTACAGCAACAAATAAAAAAACTAAGCAAAGGAGAGTGTAATGTCAAAAACAATTAAAAACAGTGCGGAAAAGTTTCAAAGACCAATGGAAAAATATTTTAACAAAAAAAAAGAAAGATTGCTAACTCAACTTTCTGCAGTGTTCGAGGTGTTATTACTCCAAAGGCTTGGGATAAAAGCGGTAAAATTTTAGATATTTACCTAGCAATGAAAAATGAAACTAATATTTCTGTAGAGCGCAATACCCAGTTCAAAGAACTGTTAAATAAGCCAGGCTCCATAGTTAAATTGATTGGCTGGAGATCTAAAAATAGGTTCATTATTAGATCATACAAAGAACTTAAGCCCTTTGGGAATTTAAAAATAGCTAATTAATAATAAGAATAAATCACATATTCGTACATTAGCTAATAATATAATGAATGAAATAATGAAAGTACTTACTGTTTGTGCATCAATATTTATTCCACTCACATTTATAGTAGGCGTTTATGGAATGAATTTCGAATATATGCCTGAGCTTAAATGGAAAGGTTCATATTTTTTCTTATGGGGCTTTATGGTAGTCATCACATTAAGTTTAATTGTATTCTTTAAAAAGAAAAAATGGTTATAAGGAGATTTTTTTTGGTAAAGCTAAGTTTTTTAAATTTAAATAATCAAAATATTATAATGACTATTGTTTTCTTTGTAGGATTTTTAGCTTTACGTTCAGTTATTATTTCAGCTATGAAAAAATGGTCTTTTAATACTGCCGAAGATCGAAGACGCTCTACCGCTAATTTACGGAATGGTTTGTTTTTTATATTTATTATTGGTCTCATATTTATATGGGGGTCTGAATTAAAGGCCTTTGCTATTTCATTAGTAGCTGTTGCTGCGGCTTTAGTTGTTGCCACGAAAGAAATCATTTTGTGCTTAATGGGTGGTATTTTAAAAGCAAGTACCAAATTATTTGCAATTGGAGATCGAATTCAGATTAAAGGTCTTCGAGGTGAAGTAATAGATCATAACTTTTTTGTTACTGTATTATTTGAAATTGGTCCAGGCGAAAAATCTAACCAATTTACAGGCAGAACACTTAAAATTCCTAATAGTATTTTTTTAACTGAAAGTGTTATTGTTGAGCCATCTGGCAATCATTACTGCTTAACAGTTTTTAGAGTTCCACTTTTGATGCCTAAAAACATTAAATCTGTTGAAAAACTACTTGTAAAAAATGCCTTAGCAACTTGTAAACATTATCAAGAGAAAGCTAAGTCTTATATTGAAGATATTTGTAAAAAAGAAGGTGTTGATACACCTTTTTTAGAACCTAGAGTTTTATATGAAATAAAAGATAAAGACACTATTGAATTTCATGTGCGAATGGCAGTGCCTTTCAGTGAAAAAACTAAAACTGAAAAACACCTGTTAGATTTATTTTTTGATGATTATGAGAAGATGAAAGTAGATTCTTTAATTAGTAGTGAGGCTATTTTAGGTTGAAAGAAATAAAATCAAGATATCCATCAACACAGAATGGAAAAAAGATAATCGAAATTAAAATTGGCTCTATAAAACAGCTGTTTGACGAAAGAGACCCTACTCCTTTTATTGAAAAGGATTTAGATGATGATGCTGTTGAATATATAGTTTCCTGCGTCCAAGAAATTTCTCCTAAAAAAGCCGGTATACTTAGAGTAATTACAACTGATCTAATAGATCAAAGCTCAAATTATATTGTTGAAAAAGCCGTTAAAGATTTTTTTATCTACAAAGTAAGTCTTTCTAATAAAAAACTTAGGACCACATTAAAAAATGGCTTTAAATCACTATTGATTGGATTAAGCTTTTTTTCTTTTGCCGTACTAGTGTCTAAGTCCATTACCTTACAACTTCCAAGTGGGTTTTATGGTGAGTTTGTAAAAGAAGGATTGTTACTCATGGGCTGGGTATCGATGTGGAAGCCCATTAATATTTTTTTATATGAATGGTGGCCGTTATTAGAACTTAAAAAAGTTTATTTAACTTTAGTCAACATTCAATTTGAGCTAGAAAACCCTAATAAGACACTAAAGCATGTGAGGAAACATGGAGTTTAATTTAATAGGTATAATACTATCAAAAGCTTTCAAGAATAATTAAGTTAAATAATAAATTTTAAAGTACTTAAAATATTATTAGTTAATACAAAAATAAAGAACTAGGGAACATGCTAGAAATTTTTTCCTGGTGACATCAAGATGTGTTCGCCTTTGTGGCTCCGCTGGCTGGTGTCACCAGTTTTTTTCTAATCATCCTCACCAACACCAGTAATGGCTAAACCAACAATATAAACTTTACCACCTAACTTTTGCTCAAGCAAAATAACAACCTCATTTTCAGTCGGGTGTGGCTCTGACTGCCATGGGTTATTTAGCTTGAAGCCTTTTAAAGTCAAACGAGATCGTTCAATCCACCTAGGGTTTAAGGTTTTTCTAAAATTAGGCTTTCTTCTCCTCCAACGCCCATCAGTTACTGATAAGTCTTCTAATTTTAATTGTCTAAATAATTCTTGGAAGTTTTCTACAGTAATATCTTGACGATCAGTTTCACAATGCATCTCATACCAAGTAAGGTCTATTGCATTACATTCAGTAAAGGCCTTAAGCTCAATTGCATTTTCTTTTTTAAAGTAATCAAGTACAGCCTTTTCAGCATCCTCTAAGCTAGTCCAATACCTTTTAGCTTTAACAGTTCTCTGATTACAAGACCTTCGCTTAAGAAGTGCCGCTTTTTCTTCCTTAGAATTACAGTCATCAGAAGGAGCATCATCTGTAATAACTTGGTCTTTGATTTCATCAATATTTGCCTCTACATCCTCGGCATCTTCTTCAATAGTTTCATTCTCTGATTTAAAATCAGCTATGAGTTTGTCTGTATTTTGAGCTATTTTAACTGCTGGTGACTTCTGAATCGGTCCCAGATATGTAAATGCCCACATCCCTAACGAACCTATTATTATTCCTAGTACAACTAACTTCATAAAGAAACCTCTATAACCCTTGTTATATATTTATCTTTCAAAGCATCGTAGCTCGTGAAATTTAAGAAATCAAATCTATATTTAATAAATAATAATCTTATTTTGAAAGCTAAGTTTAAAAGGTGATAAACCTATTTACCTCAATTAGAAACTTGATATTAATTGATTACTCAAAAGTAGAACTTACACTTCCTTTTTTTTGAAATATGGAAATTATATTTCCTAATGAGACCATATTTTAAACTAACTCCTAATACAGAAGGATTTAGATTGGCACATTTGTTGAATAAGAAACATATTAACTAAGGAGGTTCAATATGAAACCAGAAAAAGAAACATTACAAACAGCACAACAACAACCAAGTAAAAAACCTAAGCCTAGATCCCCTCGGGCTAATAAGAAAAAAACCACACCAAAAAAATAATCAAATTCACATTACCCTCCCTCAGGCGAACACCATAAGCCTTCCGAGGGAGGGCTTCACTAGGGGGATATTATGGAACAAAACACTACTTATCGAAAACATATTAAAAACTTATTTAAATACCAATATTTAAAAACAGTTGTAGATATCAACAATCTGATAAACAACACCCCAATAAGTATGAAAATTATTAGATCAAAAAGAAATTTATTCAAAACTACAATCAAATTAATTTACAAAAACAAAGAGTATTTAGCTGTTGGTGAAAGTCCAAATAGATTTAAATCAATTTTAAGAGCCAAGAGCAATATGAGAAAAAAATTAATTCATGGTGAAACTAAAAATGAATCCGTTGATAAAAGAAAAAAAGCCTCATAAAAAAAACTATATATTTTATAGGAAAAACAAAGTGCTCTGGATTAAAGTTTGTGGCGAGCTAATCCCATTAAATAATCATAAATTTTTATTACAAACACCAAATAACAAAAAAATTATCACTAAGTTTAAAGATATTTATAATGAAATTTATCATTTATATTGCTTTAAAACTGTTGAAATCAGAGGCTATTTTGACATATCTGACAATAACCTGATTGTTGTTAGTATATGGTTACAAGGGCATTGAAACTAAAGTTTGGCATATTCATTGCTTAATAACCTAATAGCAATAAGGAGGATATATGAAAAAAAATAATTTTGGCATGATCGAAGGCAAGCTAGTACCATTTAGATACAATGAGTTTGGTGAGTTAATCCAAGTTTGTTTACAATTACCAACTATGCAAAAAGTTAGGTTGTTTGATAACCCTGTAAATACTGAACTTGTGAACTTGAATGGCTCCACGGTAAAACTACTTGGGTGGGTCAATGATAACGGGTTTATCACTCAAGACTTTAACCTTAGCTTTTCTAAATTCAAAGATATTAAAGTGTCAGCATGATACTAATCGTACTCTTCATCTGCACTATCATCTTCATAACCCTCACCATAGGAGCTTGAGTCTTCGCTTGTGGGCGGAAGCTCCTCATCATCTGCCGATGGTGGGTAATCCTCAGGCTCTGATGATTCGAAATCGTTCGGTGGAGGTTCTGACTCACCTTTTACAGGCTCTTCAATCCTATCGTTAGGCTCTACAACTTCATCAGCATCTGGGCCTATCTTAGCACTATCATCACTATTATTTTTTTCAGCAGAGTCACCTACTTGGTTATTAATATCATCTACATTTATTTCTTCCTTTTCTAAATTTGAGGACGAACACTTTGTACAAGCATTTAGTAAAAATAAAGATATAAGTGCGACAAGAAGTAGTTTAAAATTTATATATTTCATTTCTAATTCCTTAAAAAATGGTACCCCAGCCTCTATACAACCATTTATATAAAGGCCGGGAGTACTCGTAAGATTGGAAAGCAGACCAATCTAAAATTAACTATAAATCCTCTGTTGAGTCTGAAGAGCTATCTTCATCTACATCCATATATCTTTCTTCTTCCAGAGCTTTTTCTCTTTCTTTATCAGCTTTTAATTGAGCTGCTTTTTCCTTGCGCTTTAAGCGCTTTGCTTTCCTTTTGGTTTTTATTTTCTTTTTTGCCACCTGATTTTTTTCTATTTTTTTTGCAGTCGCAGAACTAATTCCAACTCCAGCCACTAATAAAATAGATAAAACAGTCACTAAACTTTTTCTTACCACTTTAGAAACCTTCAAAGCTCCTCCTTGTTTAAACTTTTAATTTCAATTAATTTTTTTGAACCCTTTAATTTAACGACTCCCGTCACTTTCACAAATTGCTGAAGAAACTTATAAAGACGTTTACCTTTTTTATTCTCTATAACAAAGTAGTCCACTTCGTCAGGTGCACATATTTTGATCTCAACTGGACGCCCACCATCGTCCCATTCAGATGGAATCACTAGACCAGCAATATTTTGTATTTTGGCTTTAACACTCATAATAAATGTAATCATAGCAATTGGGATGCCAAATTAGTTAGTCTAATCAATTGACGGGGATTCATTTATTACAAAAAATAGGAAATGCCACTTCCTATTCTCTGAGAATAGGAAGTTAAGCTTCCGTCGAATTTTGAGACCACTACCTATAACTAAGTTAGAACAGGACAATAGTAGACTTATTGTTGGCAAGTTTTTTGTACTTAACAGCAGTAGAACTGAAAGATGTATGGAGGTTCTTATGAAAAAGATAGTGAAAAATAAAAAAAATATCAAAAAAGACAAAGATTCTTCAAACAAAAAAACTAAAGTCATTGGTATTGATCAATTTAATGATAAAAAACCACAAAAAATAAATTCAGAGGATTACGAAGATAGCTATATTAATGATCAAAGTGAACTTTTCGATGAATACAATTGGTGGACGGCATAATCAATGAAATATATGATTTATATACTATTCATCTTAGGTGGGGCAGCCTTGGTATTTGAAAGTTGTGCTAACTGGGAGAGAAATCGCTCATCAATAAATAAAACGAGTGTTAATAATAGCTCAAAAAGCACCTCATTTAAAAAATAACTGGTTATTTAATATAAAGGTATTGCTATTCAAGCATACGCATTCAATAATCAAACAAATAATTAATATTAGCTTAGGTACATTATGTATAAAAACAAAATCATTGAAACTATCCAACCTGGCAACTTTGAAGAAGAGAGGCATTATTACCCAAAAGTTCTAAATGCTCAAATTCACCCTCTCATTAAGTTTTTATTGAGCCTTGATTCTGAACGGATTATTTCCAGGTATTGCCACCTACACCCTACTGTGGATCGTGAATTTTTACGTACAACACTAGCTTATAAATCAAAACATCTTCGCTGGGGTGGAGCTGATTTATTTAATGTAACAACAGAAAGTGGACACAGAAAAATTGTAGTTGTTGAAACGAACTCTTGCCCCTCAGGTCAAAAGTCTATGCCCTTATATGATGAATATTCAGATCAAGGAGGATATGGCTTTATAATTAATGAGTCTTTCAAACCCATGTTAAAAAACAAAAAACTACCAAAAGGTTCTCTTGCCGTAATATATGATAAAAACTATATGGAAGCTTCAGGTTATGCAGCAGCTATGTCCGACTGCTTTAATGAGCCTGTCTTCCTAGTCCCTATGTTTACTGACTCAAGTGATCATTATAAGTTTGAAGATGGAGTGCTTAAAATAAATAATAATGGAGAATGGATCTCTATTAAAGCTTGCCTGCGATACGTAACTCAAAAGCCTTGGACAAGAATTCCTGTAGTCACCAAAACTGCTATTTACAATCCTATTGTTGCTTGCCTTACAGGTGGTCGCAATAAGCTTATGGCCTCAAAGGCTTATGAATTATATAATGCAGACATTATGGACAGTGGACTAAAAATTATAACTCCGCATACTATTAATGATTTGTCTAAACTCGAGGTACCCTTAGCTATCAAGTCTCTAGGTGGTATGGGAGTGATAAAAATTCCTTACAGCAATGCTGGACAAGGTGTTTATACTATTGTGAGTGATGAAGAGCTTGAAGCTTTCAATAAGTTAGACCTCCCCTATGATCAATACATTGTCCAGAGCCTAATTGGTAACTACAATTGGAGCTCTAAAAGCCCTGAAGGTCAGCTATATCATGTTGGCACAGTACCTGATAAAAAAAATAAACGATCTTTTGTGGCAGACTTAAGGTTTATGATCTGCTCTACACCAAAAGGGTTTAGACCAGTCAGTATATACGCACGTAAAGCTGCAAAGCCTTTAGTTGACGACTTAGTTAATTCACAAGACTCTTGGGGAATATTAGGAACAAATCTTTCTATCAAGCTAGGTGAAAATAAATGGGACAGTGACACAGCAAGGCTAGTCTTAATGGACAGAAAAGATTTTAATACTCTTGGGTTGGGTCTTGATGATTTAATTGAAGCTTTTATTCAAACTGTACTCTCAGTTGTTGCCATTGATAAAATGTCTATACGAATGATGAATGATAAAAATAAGTTTAGAAAAAAATTATTTAAATCACTAAATAAAGATGATGCTTTAATGAATGAGGTTTTAATTTAAAAATGAGTATTGAAACTATAAAAAAACTAAACTTAATGACTGTAGCCAAAGGGAAAGTCACCAAATATAAGCTTGAAATTTTTTCTGATGCTACATCTAATCCAGTTTATATACCAATAATGGTAGCTCGTGGAAAAAAAGATGGACCTACAGTTGGCTTTACAGCTGCTGTGCATGGAAATGAACTCAACGGAGTTCGCGTTATTCATAAGTTGTTTAATGATTTAGAGTCAGACATTAATGATCTTTGTGGAACTATTGTTGCTGTCCCTATTGTAAATATACCTGGCTATCTTGCCAATCAACGTGAGTTTAACGATGGAATAGACCTGAATCGCGTGATGCCAGGAAAAGTTAAAGGCAATAGCAGTGAACGCTATGCTTATTGGTTTTTTAAAAAAGTCATTTCACAACTTGATTATTTATTAGACTTGCATACTGCAAGTTTTGGTCGCGTGAATTCGTTATATGTCAGAGCTGATATGGATGATGATAAAACTAAAAAAATGGCACTTTTACAACAAGCCCAAATCATTGTCCACAATGTTGGTAAGGACCGTTCTTTGCGTGGTGCTGCTGCAAAAAAAGGAATACCAGCAATTACGCTAGAGGTAGGCGACCCGCAAAAACTTCAACGAAACCTTATTAAGTATTCTCTTGTTGGTATTAATAATGTTTTAAGTGCTTTAAAAATGTTGCCTCTAGAAGAGCATACCTCCTTAGAGGCTAAAACTATTATTTGTAAAAAATCATATTGGATATTTACTGACCAAGGTGGCATATTAGAGGTCTACCCACAAGTTACGGACTTAATCAAAAAAGGACAAATCATCGCAAGGACAACTGATACCTTCGGAAAGTTGGTAAAAGAGTATAAAGCTCCTGAAGATGGAGTCGTCGTCGGAAAAAGCACTAACCCTTCAGCCCAAATGGGTTCAAGGATTTTACATTTAGGCGTCCTGTCTTAATCAACTAGGTCGGAACAAAATAAAACTTAAGTCATCTTGTTTTGCATTTTCATTTTTATAAATTTGATTTTCAATTTGCTTATAGAGCTCTTCTGTTGCCTGCTCAATACTTCCAGCCCTAATTATCTCAATTACACTCTCTGGAGATAAATTATCAAAAAGTCCGTCTGAAGCTAAAAATAAAGTATCATTAGGACTTACTAAAACCTCTGGACCAAGCTCTATCTTCATATCATGATCTCCCACTAAGTTTGAGATATAGTGTAAATCAGGATGCTCTAGTGCGTCCTCTTCATCTATAATACCAGCTTCTACCCCATAGCCAACCGGAGAATGCGCTGTAGATTTATATTTTAGCTTACCCTTTTGACCACAAATCAAAGAAGTGGAATCTCCTACTTGATAACTTCGACACACTCCATTTTGATATTCTAAGACCGACAAGGTACTTCTTGCCCCAGTTTTTAAATCTAACAACTTTTTATTAGCTATTTCTATAGCGTCTAATATTGAATTTCGGTAACTTTTACTTGGTTTTGTTTTTTTAATAGATAATGCCAATTCTTTTAAACACAGTTCTGATGCAAATTCCCCTTTTGGGTGCCCTCCAGCCCCGTCAGCAACAGCTAACACAAATGTGTCTCTACCTGTCTCTAAAAAAAGGAGAGCATCTTCATTAGGAGTCTCCTTACCCAAACAGCGATTAAGAAAATATGAAGCCTGATAGCTCTCAGAAACGTACCTCGGAACTTCAAACTGTTCATTATTACAAAGAAAGAAATTCATAACTTTATAGCCTATACACAGACTGCCAATCTATGTTTTCGATATGCTCTTTTAATCGGCTCACTGTTCTAAATTTTTTACGAATCAAACTCTTTTTTAATCCCATACAAATCTCTTTAACTTCTGGCGGGTGTTTAGGGTATTGTTTTTTACCACCTATAGCATCATAAAATAGCCTTATTAAACTACAAATATCCTCAGCTTTATTGAGGTTTTTAGAGTCACCCCAGTTATACATATCTAATAATTTAAAATCAAAACCTAAGCCCCTCCTTTTAATGACAATATTATCACTATGTAAATCCCCATGGTACTCACCCAATCTGTGCAACGTCTCAACACCAGCTGTTAAAGAATGTAGTAATTGAAGCCCCTGTAGAATTCCAACTCGTTTACCAACTTGACGATTTAAAAAAGTAGATAAAATTTCACCTTCAGCATATTCAAAAATAAAACAAGTAATACTCTGGTTTTTGTACTGTATAGTCTCTTGTGTATAATAATTAATTGCTACTGGACTTTGTGATAGAGCAGAAAGCTTCTTCGCATAAGTATTTGCAACTTTATTTTTTAAATTACGGTGAGGAAAAAAAAATTTAATAGCACAAAAAATACCAGTAGAGATTTCTCTTGCCTTATAAACCTCACCTTCCCAACCACCGCCAAGTTTTTCCATTACAACAAACTTATTTGCTATTACTTTATCTTCGATAAAGTTGAATTTTGAAATCTTACCTGTTTTCATGGGTTTTATTTTCGACTAAATATCTGATAAAAATCAAGTTATATCTAAAATCTTTATTAACTATTCAACGCCGCTCTATTCGCTTTATATTTTTTTCAGAAATTACTAACCCTATTCACCAGTTAAAGACTCAGTAAACACTTTGTAACTCATAATACCTCGCTTATGAGTGACCTAACCCCACAATTTAGTCCAACCCAAGTCGAGGGTTAAATTGCAATTTTAATAGCCTCAGGAGCTGGCGGTTTATAACCTAAGCTACTGTGTGGTCTAATAGTGTTATATTCTTTTCTCCATTTTTCAATAATTA
>CALLBC010000047.1 GCA_938001965.1 uncultured Bdellovibrionales bacterium
CGTTACCTTAAAGTATGTGAAGCTTGGGTAAAGAATGGTCCAAAAACTGTTGCTATGGAAAGAAATGCATGTCTTGAGTGGTCAACTAACTGGGAAGAAGTTGATAGCCAAGGTTACTCTGATGGAAAAGGTCTTCGTCTCAACTCTACATGTGTTAAGTATGGTAAGAAAGCTCTTCCAAGAACACAGCGTTTAGATGTTTACATTAAAGAAATTGGTTCAAATTTAACTTCTGGTCAAAATGCTGGTTCAGCTATGTACACTATCCCAAGTTGTGCAGATAAAGGTGGAGACTTACCTGATACTGACCTACCTGACACTAAGAAGTAATTTTAAGTACTAATTAGAGTACTTTAAAAAGCCAAGCTCCTAGCTTGGCTTTTTTTTATTTTGAGCTAAGCTCATAAAAACAGAAAATACCATTTAATTTTGGACTTTATAACGAATCATATAGATTGGACGGTGTGGGGGGTGTAAGTTTTACTCTTTAGTTTTCAATGTCTGTAAATTGAATAGGCTGGCCTAATGATTTCTTTTTTAATTCATCATAAGCCATGGCCACTTCACCTTGAACAATAGTATGAGTTGGCCAACCTTTTACTTTCATACCGTCAAAAGTGGTCCAGCCACTTTTAGATGCAATCCAATCATTTGTGATTGTGACTTCTTTGTTTAAGTCCACAATAGTGATGTCAGCATCAAAGCCAGTTTTGAGTTCACCTTTGTTTTTAATTTTAAATAACTGAGAAGGGTTGTAACTGAGTAGTTCAACCAACTTTGCAAGGCTTAGTTTTCCATTGCTAACATGGTTAAGCATAATAGGAAGAATAGTTTGTACCCCTGTTAAACCCGACGGGCTTTTTGGGTACTCTCTTTGTTTCTCTTCTATTGTATGAGGAGCATGGTCAGAGCCTAGAACATCTACAGTGTTATTCTCTATTCCTACCCACAGGGCATCTTTATGGTGTTTTTCTCGAATGGGTGGGTTCATTTGGGCAAAGCTTGCACTTTTTTCGTAACACTCAGGTGCAGTTAAAGTTAGATGCTGTGGTAAACACTCAACAGAAACTAAATGTTTACTTTTTGCCAATAGTTCCATTTCTTCTTTAGTAGTAATATGCAAGACATGTGCTTTGCGTCCAGTCTTCTCGCAAATTTTTAAAACTCGCTGTGTAGCTTTCAGTGCCGTTTGTTCATCACGCCAAATCGGATGAAACTTTGGGTCTTTTCCTTCAATGGCAATATGCTTTCGTTCAACCAGTCTTTGCTCATCTTCGCAGTGAAGGGCAATAGTTCGTGTGGTTGTTTTGAAAATTTGCTCTATAATTTCGTCTTCAGTGAGAAGAAGGTCCCCCGTAGAGCTACCCATGAATATTTTAATGCCACAGCATCCAGGTAATTTTTCAAGGTTTGGGAGTTGTTTAGTATTTCTGGCTGTTGCCCCTACATAAAAGGCAAAGTTGCACCAGGCGCGCTCATTAGCGGCTTTAACTTTATACTCAAAAGCCTCTTGGTTATCTGTAGATGGTTTGGTGTTGGGCATATCAAAAATACCAGTAACCCCGCCTAAAACAGCCCCTCTAGTCCCAGATTCTAAATCCTCTTTATGCTCAAGCCCTGGCTCTCTAAAGTGGACCTGGGAGTCTATGATTCCAGGTAAAATATGAAGTCCTGTGGCGTCTATGAACTCATGAGCCTGAGCAGGGCCCAGGTCACCCACATGGGTGATTTTCCCTTTATCTATGGCTATATCGGCTTTAATGGCTTTAAATTCGTTGTTTTCTCTGATGAGGGCAGATCCACCCTTAATAATAATATCGTGCATATTTATGAGCTACCTTAAAACCCACCCTCAGGCAACCGCTTTTAGCCAGATTAAATGTTGGCCCACACCTATATAAGTAGGGTTTACTGGGAAGTCCTTGACCTTCGGCCCAGTGTGCTGAAAACTTTAAGTATGGATCAATTTGTTAATTATATAATCGAAAATAATCAACATTTAGTTTTTATTTTAGCAGCAATTATAGCCTTGGTTTGCTTAATTTGGTTTGTAGTTATTTACCGTAGTGTAAAATTAGATGTGATTAATCCTTCAACTAAAAATATTCAATCTTTAAAATTAAAAGAAGATTTAAATAAAAAAAATAAAGAGCTAGAAAGAATGAAGCACCGCCTCGAGATGCAGCAAAAAAAATTAACTGATCTTAGCGAGGGCGGTGGTGATAATAGTGAGTTAGTGGGAAGTTTAAAAACTGAAATTGAAGATCTTAAAGCAAAATTGTCTGATTATGAAATCATTGAAGATGATATTGCTAACCTATCAAAGTATAAAGCTGAAAATGAAAAGCTAATTGAGAAGTTATCTAAATATGAATCTAAAGATAAGGGGTCAGAGGTATCTAAAACTGATAATCCCAAGCCAAAAGAAAGTTAAGAGGTTAAAATGAAAATATTTAAAAAAGCCATAGTTTTAATTTTTATTATTTCTTCAGGGTATACTTATGCGGCTGTTAAGCAGGTGCCTTTCCAAAATACTATGTCTGCACTTGATAAATTAAATTTACCATCGAGTCGACGATTTAATGCTTTAAAAACAAAAGAGAGCTATAACTCTTTATCTAAAATAGCTTTTAATTCTAATTATAAGTTAGGGCAAAGGTGGCGCTCAATGGCTGTGATTGCTAAAAACTTTCCTAAATCAAAAGCCACTAAAAAAGGTTTGCTACATAAACAGTGGTTTATTAGAAATTCAGCTTTGCTTGGCTTAGAGCAGGGAAATAAAAAAATGGCTAGAGTTTGGGCTGCAAAGTACTTGAATAAAGATGCATCATTGATTGTAAGGTCAGCTGCAGTTGACATTTTAAGTAAAAATCCATCTCCTGAAACTAAAAAGATATTACGAGCTAATATTGATAATAAGTTAAACTTTAGAAAGGGTAAGCCTTTATGGGTTAGAAAAAACATACTACAAGCAATTTACCAAATGAGCACTAAGTCTGATTTGCCAAATATGATGTCAGAGCTAAATAAGAAAAAAATAGATCCTCAACACTCAAAATTTTTATTAGAGGCTTTACCAAGAGTTTCTGGCCACAGTATAAACTCCACTCCCTATGATAGTGAGAAAAAAGCTTGGCTCACTTGGTGGCAAGGCCAAAAAGCTATGAACCAATAGCCTATGAAAGACTTTTTTTTTGAAACCAGTCCTTATCAATGGAATCGCCCAGGCAGCCCATCCATATACGCACACACTCCTATGTGTGTGGATAAGCTATTTGCTGAGCTAGAAAAACACCCTCAGTACTCCGAGAAAGATATTTTAGCGTTTATTACTTATAGTCTAGTTAAGGTGACAAAGCAGTTTCCTAGGATAAATTCTTATTTTTTTATGAAAAAAAGAGTAACTAGGGATAATATAAAATTATCTTTTATGGTGAAGTCTGATAGTCCTGAATCGAGCTTATTTATTCAACCCATAGAGTTTGAAGAGGATGTAAGTCTTGGCGCACTGAGGAAGCAGTTATATACAGAAGTTGAAAAGATAAGGAAAGACCCTTTGTATAGTGTAAAGCTATCGGCAAATTTAATGAGGCTTACACCTGGCCTATTTAGAAATATTTTTTTCTGCATATTTTACTTTTTAAGTAAGCAGAGGCTATTTAAGTTTATACATAAATTATGTCCCCATGATCTTTTTGGTTCAATAATTATTAGTTATGTAGGTAGTTTGGGGTTGCCTTCAGCATTTATTCC
>CALLBC010000048.1 GCA_938001965.1 uncultured Bdellovibrionales bacterium
AGCCTCTTTCTTTAATTTGTTGCCAGGAAGTAATATCGGCTATTTAGATACCCACATTTCTGCATAATTTTGAGAGCAAAATAGTTCATATCTTTATAGCCATAAGCCTGTCTTTTTAATGTTTTAATGACGTTATTTATACCTTCAGACAAGCTAGTTGTGACTTTAAATTCAAAGTAATTCCAAAACCTTTCATCATCCATTATTGACCAGATCCACTTAACTATATGCTGAGCTTTAGCTTGCCAAGCCCACTCATAACATTCACAGAGCATGACCTGAGCATCAACTTTATCATCACATTCAAACATCCTATGAAAGTGTTCTTTAATTAGTTCAAGTTTAGTCATCCGTTCATTTAGCCTTAAAACTTCATTAATGTGTTTAATGTCTCGACCTTTTCTATTTTTACTTTTCATTAAAAATAAATATCGGTATTTACCAGCTAACAAATCACCCATTTCACCTTCGGGGTCTATATTATTCCACTCTTGTTTTCGCTCTTCGTTTAAAGCTTCATTAAATTTTTGAACTAAGTGAAATCTGTCCCACACAACTTTTGCACTTGGGCAATGCTCATTCACTGAAGCTGTGTATGGATCATGCTGATCTGTTGCCACGACTTGAATGTCTTTACAAGCATCAACTCCAAGCATTTGAAAAAAAACATCTAAGGCTTCCTTGTCCCTGGATTTACTTACCCACAAGACTTTACGTGTTTTTAAATCAACTACCACAGTCAAAAATAAATCATTTCTGTTTTCACCTTTTTTCTTTTTCCGTCGAGCATAAACTTCATCCACAGCTATATGGGTTACTTTTGGTATTTCATAGCCTTGTAAAAACCTGCGCAGTAAATATTTATCCACCTTATAACAAGCCATCTTATCAATGCTCTCTAGTTTTGATACTTGGTTTACAGACGTGATTTCTGAGAGCCTGTTTAGCCACCAAGCAAGCTCTAATGTAATATGAGGACTGGTTGGACATGTGAATGGAATCCATTCTGATCTTATTTTTCCACAATTTTTACACTCACATTTTGCTACTGGAAATCGGACACTTGAAGTCCAACCAAAAGCTTTTAAATGTTTAGCTTCAACATAATACTCTCCGCGTTTACGACCTAAAGCTTCGCCGCAGCGTGCGCACAAGCGTGAATTATTCGCCTTAGGTTGCAGTACAAGCTTGATATGTTTTTGAATATGGGATTCTTGATAATCTTTTACTTTAAAACCTTGAAAATTCTTTAAAAAATAGGGAGTGTATTGCTTGGCCTCTTTCATCGTTGTCCATCCTTGGTGGTTTTTTTTTCCAGATTAAATCAAATCAAAGATGTTTTATGATGTGGAGGCTTTTTTTTCGTTTTTTAGGCTTATCCACAGATTGGCAACAATAATTAGAAAGATTCCCGTATGCACGGGGTGCATACGGTAAAATTCTCTTATCTTGGTGTAAAGTTTGTTAAAGTAGTTGGAGTTATTGTAGCTGGCTCTGTAGTATCTACTGGCTTTAAAGTTTGTAACTTTTCTATTAAGATAGTTACAGAAGCTTGAGCACTAGCAGCGTCAGTTCTAACTACTTCAATTGTTTCAGCGTCTTCCATTAAAGTCTTTAAATCATTTTGAATACTTGTCAGTGGGCTAATTAACTTTAACGTGTCAGCAGTGATTGTTTCTACTGTTTCATTAGTTAAGCTAGCAAGTTTAATTTCTGAGTATCCTCTGATGTATTGAATAGTTAGGAATAATGGGTCCTTCTTATCCCATGGAGTTATTGCAGCTTCTCCGTCCTCACCGATTACTGTTGGTAATGCAAAGGTATTAAGAAAGATATTTAAGTTACTAAGTTGATTATCTTGTTGGTATGTATTTCTAATACTAGCATCAATAGTAGCTATTTGGTCTGGAGCACTAGCAATTGTTTCTTGACTGAAGAATGCAACTGCATTTCTGAAGCTAAGTAGGCTTTGTACACCATTTAATGTTTGAATCCCTAATACTTCAAGCTCAGCATGTCCGCTTTGTAAGTAGTACTCTTTAATTAGTGTATAGAAGTCATTAACTGATAAGCTATCTTTACCTGTCTTTTTAGTAGCCTCTAGTAAAATAGGAGCTTTAGAAAATAAGTCTCCACCATTTTCATCTGTAACAACCATAAAGTCTCTCCACTCAGAAAGAGATCTAGGCTTTTCATCTTCAGATGTATCACCAGTTGGAGCTTGAGTAGTTGGTTTGTTACCGTTATTTACAATATTATTAGTAATAACATTTTGAATTGGCTCTTGCGTATTATTATCTTCGAAGTCATTGTTGTCATCGTTACCAGTTTGAGTAGGGGCTTTTGTAGTTTCAGCAAGTTTGTTTTTGTTTTGCTTTTCTTTTTTAGCTTTAGCTAATGCTTTATTCTTCTTTTGTTGGTTTAAGTAAAAAGCCACTGCTTGATGACACTCAGCTTTTTCTTCGTTGTCTTTAATATCACCACATTGTTCTTCCATAAAAGCTTGGTTTTTTGCAAGTTCTGCAGCTTTCTTTTTGTCAGCTTCAGTAACAGGCTTCTTTTTCTTAGCTTTTACAGCCACAGCTTTTGCTTTTTTTGTACCAGTTAAGCTCTGAGCATCAGGATTATGAAACTCATGTGCCGTTGTTGGAACTAAAGTTGTTGAATTAGATCTAGCTCTTCTTTGAAATTTTGCAATTTTGCTTTGAACTAGCTTTTTATTAACTAATTGCTGCTCTTTTACAGGGTTATTGCTAGGTCTAACAAAAGCTTGGTGGCTATCAGACTTGTCAGATAGATCAATTTTTTGTTTTTCTAGTGTGATTGGCTCCGGGGCTTGCCCTTTGCTAATTATTAAGCCGATGGCTAGAGCCATTGCTATTACACCTGCGATTATTACTTTGTTTTTATTTTCCATTGTAGTTTCCCCCTACACCATTGATATAAGCATAAAGCTTGCCGAAATTGCTTTTTCAACTACCTGATATTACTTACCTTTTTAGCGTGCCAAAAAGGCTTCTTCTAGCCGCTGCTCAAAGCATTTACACCTAGACTTTTGTTGTATGGAAAGTTAGTATTTTCAGTAGGTTATGGCATTTACAGGAGAAACCATTGGGTGACCAATTTTGTAACTTAGTTGAAAAGGTAAAAAATAAAGATGTTAAATCTTTAGCTAAGTTATTAACATTAATAGAAAAAACAGGTGTTAAGGCCTTGTCTAATGAAAGCCTGTTGAGCCCCCCGAAACCAAGTTTTAGGCTGGGAATCACTGGTCCACCGGGGGCTGGAAAGTCCACTTTCATCAATCAGACCATCAATCACTTGCGAAAAAAGGGCCTTTCTGTGGGGGTTTTAGCTGTAGATCCATCAAGTCCGCTCACTGGAGGGGCGATATTGGGTGATCGAATACGCTATATTGACCACTTTCTCGATGAAAAGGTGTATATTCGCTCTCTTGGAACAAGAGGGAGTTTAGGTGGTTTATGTGCTTCTTCCTACCTGATGTTAAGAGCTTATGACTTATTTGAGTTTGATATTGTTCTCATTGAAACTGTAGGCGTGGGCCAGTCTGAACTTGATATTGTTAATGTTGCCGACCATGTTTCAATTCTATTAGTCCCTGAGTCTGGAGACTCTATCCAAATGATGAAAGCTGGGTTACTTGAAGTGGGTGACTCATTTGTTGTTAACAAGGCTGATCGCCCAGGGGCAGACTCCCTACTTAACGAGTTAAAAACAGAACTGTCTCAAAGTAAGTCGCAGGCCTCTAAAAATGTGTATAAAACCACTGCTACAGAAGGTGAGGGTGTGCTTGAGTATTTAACAAGCGAAGTATTATCCAATTTAAAAAATATAAAAAGGCATTCAAAAAGCCGCTTACAAAAAGAAGCAAAAGCCCTTTTACAAGTCTCATTTGATCTCTATTGGGAACGTTCGTTTCAAAACATTACAAATGTTTCAGAATTTTGTTTAGTAATCGAACAGTTTCAAAATAAATTACGCAATGCGTAAAATAATACTAAAGTCCTAACACAATGCGTCGATAGGTTAATTGTAACTGTTGGAACGTGGGCCCACAAATACTGTGGGTCCGCATTTTACCTAAATTTGTTGTACGTAAAGGAGAAGGTATGTCTTTAGGAATAGGATCAAATATATCTGGCATGATTAGTCAGAGAAATCTAAGTAATAATAATCGTGATGTGAATGACTCAATGAGAGCTATAACATCTGGGTCTAGAGTTTCTAGAGCTTCAGATGATCCGGCTAGTTTTGCCATTTCAGAATCTTTAAAAGGGCAAATAGCTGGTGTAAAGCAAGCTTCATATAATGCCCAAAACGCACAGAGCATGATGCAAACAGCAGAGGGTGCTTTGAATCAACAAAATAATATTTTAATTAGATTAAGAGAATTATCAGTGCAAGGTGCCAGTGATACTTTGGGTGATAAAGAAAGAGAACTAATTGATGTTGAGTTTCAACAATTAAATAGTGAGTTAAGTCGTATTGCACAGTCTGCAAGGTTTGGTAATAGCCAACTATTGGATGGAACAAGTGAAGCTTATGAGTTTCAAGTTGGACCAAACGGTACAGATAGTGATGTGATTGCATTTAATTTAGATGCAGATACAACGAGTGAAGGTTTAAACTTAGACGGTATCGAAGTGACTGATCAAAGTTATGCCATTGATGCTTTAACTAATATTGATAGTGCAATGGAGAAATTATCTGGTGTGAGAGCAAAGTTTGGTGCTTTCCAATCAAGACTTAATCATACTATTGATAACTTAGGTGCACAAAATGAAGGTTTAGAGCAAGCTAGATCTACGATTGCAGATACAGATGTGGCTGCTGAAATGTCTAAGCTGACTCAAAGTCAAATTAAGCAAGATATGTCTACGGCAATGTTAGCTATGTCGAATCAAAATGCCCAAAGGGTTTTAAGTTTATTAGGGTAATAAACTTTTATTAAATAATGGTTGTTGGGTTAAAAGCCTCTCACAATGTGGGAGGCTTTTTTTATTTATAAATCTCATATCGATAACTATCACGCATCACATTTCTAATTTTTTTATTTTTTTCAAAAAAACCAATACGTTTCATCCCTAACTTTTCCATTACTTTGTATGAAGCAATATTTCTTGTATCACAAGTGGCATAAATAACTTTTAAATTAGGGTGTATTGATGTTTCATCTAGTCATTTAAAAACCTATCTCGGCTTATCTTTTTCGTCGAGTTTAAAAGTTTAATCCTCACTGTGGCTTTGCCACACCTCCGGTTAAAATTTTAACCTTAACTCAAATCTAAACCAATCTAGTTTCTTAACTAACTAGATGAAACATCAACACACCCTAAGTTCATTAAAGCCAAAGTTTATTAAGTGAGTTGCCACTTCTGTGGCATAACCTTTAGATTGAAAGTCAGGGTTAATTGCATAGCCGAGGTTAGCAACAAGACTATTTGCGCCTTCACGGCGCAAGCTACAGCCTCCAATTAATAAGTTATCTTTTTTAAAGCAAACAGCAAACTCATACTCATAGAGAGGTGTATTATTAGATTGTGCGATTTTCGCGGAAATAAAATTTCTTGTATCTTCCTCTGTATTTGGTCCCCAGATATCATATTGAGAAAAGTGTGGCAGAGAACCATACAAATGAACACGTTCGTAATCATCAGTTTTATAATTTCTCAAAAGAAGTCGTTCAGTTTGTAGTTCCATAATTTTATCCTTCTCAGGTTGATAATAATAAAGAATAGTGTGCCAGCGCTAAAGTGAATATGTAATTTAAAACATATCAATGTGAAACAGCTTGTTCATATCTTGTTACGCAATTAATCCTATTTATAAAAAAAATGAAAAAAATTTTTTTAAAGAAGATCATTGATATCAGCAACAAGATGCGCTGCATAAAATAAAACCTGGACCAAGGGCTAAAGTTTCCTGGACTAAGGCCGAGACGTTAATTGAAAGTTGATAATTAACTAGAGCATGAAAGTTTCAACAGTTACGAGGCGAAACCCAATTACTCTTTTAATCATCTAAAAATTATAAAACTATTTACGTAATTAATCTACGTTTACGCATTATTGCGACTCTGTAATTTACGTAAAAGAAAAGGAGTAAGAAATGGGTTTAAGAATAAGTACAAATGTTGCATCAGTGAATGCACAAAGAAATTTAAGTACTCAACAAAAAGAACTATCACATGCACAAGCTGCGATCTCTTCAGGTAAGAGAATAGTAACTTCTGCAGATGATGCCGCCGGACACGCGATTTCAGAAAATATAAGAGCGCAAATGGCCGGTGTTAATAAAGCGAAAGATAATGCCTTTAATGCACAATCAATGTTTCAAATTGGTGAAGGTGCAATGAATGAAGTAAATAATATTTTAGTAAGAGTAAGAGAATTAGGAATACAAAGTGCTAGTGATAACGTAAGTGATAAAGAAAGAGCGTTAATTGATACAGAAGTGCAAGCACTATTAGAAGAGTCTGATCGTATAGCAAAATCAACTCGATTTGGTAACTTAAGTATTCTTGATGGTGGTATGGAAGAAATGGAATTTCATGTAGGACCATACGGTACAGAAGAAAACATCATCAGAGTAGAAGTAGCCTCTGATGCAACGAACGAAGGTTTAAATACAGACTCAATATCACTAGCTGATAAAAGTGGAGCGAAAGACTCTTTAGAAACGGTAGATAATGCCCTAGAGAAATTAGCTTCTATGAGAGCAAACTTTGGTGCAGTACAAAGTCGATTACAAAGAACTGTGTCAAATTTAGAAAACCAAAACGTTAACTTAGCAGCTGCAAAATCTAGAATTAGTGATGCAGACATTGCAAGTGAATCAGCTAAAATGGCCTCAGCCAATATTTTACAACAAGCTGGTATATCAATTTTATCGCAAGCAAACCAAAATGGTGCAGCTGCCCTAAGATTGATTGGATAAAAATTTAAAATTTAATGAGTAACTCTATACTCTTAAACCCAACCCAGCCAGGGAGCATTGTAATGCTTCCTGGTATTTTTTATTTATTACCCTTAAATAAATTTACTTATAAATAGATTAATTGCTTAATGAAAAGGAACTTCGACTAATATCGCATCGTCCATTGGGGACGAAGTGCTATGAGCCGAAAATTTTTGTATATCGCCTTCACATGCACTTCGTGCATACAGGAAGGAACTTTAACTGGTCCTGCGCCGTCCAATTAGGACGGACGCATTACAAGTTAAAAACTTTTGTATATCGCCCTAACATTCGCTTCGCTCATTACGGGCTAACTAAAGTGTTTATCAAAATGATCCGATAAGACTATATGGACGGAAAAACAATTACTAACAATTTTGCCGGGCTTTTAACTGTTCAAAAGACAGAGAAGAAGACTGAAGTTAAATCTAGAGAGAGCGATGCTGATCGCGATCCAGATGGGCGTAGGCAGCGAGAAGGTCAGCCTAACCGAGAATTAACTGAGGAAGAGGTTAATGAGGCTGTAGCTATTATTAAGCAACTGCCTGGGTTTATAAAAAACAATCTAAAATTAAGTGTCAAAATCAAAGAAAATATTAAAATAGTAATTATTGAAGACCAAAGTGGTAAGGTTATTAGACGTATCGAAGAGTCAGAACTTTGTCAGTTATTGGATAAAAGTCCCGAACAAAAAGGTAAATTATTAAGCCGTTCGGCTTAACTAAACTCAATTATAGTGTTTAAAACACTCTAGATTTCTAATTAATCATCACTCTAGACAAACGAATAAAAAACGTAAAAAACCCAATGCGACATTTTATTGACTCACACTCCCATTAAGAATTTTGAGATACTTAATAGGAGGGGAATGAAGTTTAGTTCACTCTCTTTATTTATGGTCTGAGTAAACTCAGACAAGGAGGATTGTACCGAATGTCAATAAACTTTAGTGGAATGGGTGGGTCTGGTTTGCCTGCAAATATCGTTGATCAGCTTATGCAAGCTGAGCGCATTCCAATAAAGAATATGGAAATTGGCAAAGGTAAAAGAGAGTCAAAGTTAAGCCTAGTAAAAGATTTTGAAACCAAAGTAAAAGGTATTGTTACTTCACTTGGAGATATCGGCGACCGTAATGGATTTAAAGATTTAAAGTTAAACACAAGTAACGAAAAAGTATTAACCGGATCTCCAACGCCTGGGGAAACTCCAACTGGAGAATGGAATATTGAGGTGGCGCAGCTTGCGAAAAAAGCAGCGGCTATCACCAACGGCTTTCCAGATATGGATAAGACTAAAGCTGGCGTAGGCTATATTCGCTTCTTAACAAAAGAGGGAGATGAAAAAGAAATTTATATTTCTGAAAACGGCAGTACACTACAAAAAATGGCTGAAACCATTAATCGCTCAGGGATGGGTGTAAAAGCATCTATTGTAAATGATCGTGATGATTTGGAGTCACCTTATAGGCTAATTATCTCGGGTTCTGAAATGGGAAGTGAAAATAACTTAGGCTTTCCAAACCTATACTTTCTAGATGGTGAACATGACTTATACTTTGATCAAAACAAAGAAGCTGAAAACGGAACAATTATTGTTGATGGCTTCCCAATTGGTATTGCTGATAATAAAATAGAAAATTTTATTCCTGGGGTAACGCTGGATATTGGTCACTCTGCCCCTGGTGACCCAGTGACAATCAGTGTGACTGAAAACTATGAAGCCATTGAGGCAAAATTAGATGGTTTTGTAAATTCAGTGAACGCAATTTTATCATTTATTCAACAGCAAAATAATTTAAATAAAGATTCAGACACAAGTAGAACGTTGGGGGGAGATTCTCTTTTATCAAATGTTCAAAGAAAGCTAACTCAAATTATTCAAGGGCGAGTGATAGGGACAGGAAGTAAAATTAAGAGAATGCATGAGCTCGGGGTTGAATTTAACAGAAACGGAACACTAGATTTTAAAAAAGAAAAATTTAATAACTTACTCAAATCAAACCCACAAGATGTATTAGATTTTGTTGTGGGTGATGGCTTTAAAGTAGGATTTTTTGCCAAAATTAAATCTGAAATGAAATCATTTACAGATCCTGGATTTGGTTCAATAAGTAGTAGAAAAAAATCAATGGAAAGACAAGTTAGAGATATTGATAAAAGCATTGAGCGTAGAGAGAAAAGGCTTGTAACCAAAGAGCAAATGTTAAGAGATAAGTTTGGAAAACTAGAAGAGTCATTAGCAAAAATTAAAAATCAAGGTGCTGCCTTTGGCGGGGCGAATTTTGGTGGATAAAGGTAGGTAGATGTGAGTAAAAAAAAGTATGGGCAATACCAGAAAACGTCTGTCCAAAGTGCCAGTAGGGAAAAATTGTTACTTATGCTTTATGAGGGAGCCATAAAATACATGAAGCGAGCCAAAGCTGCTGTTGAAAAAAATGATATTAAGGGTAGAGGGGAGAACGTTGGTTATGCCTATGACATAGTTTGTGAACTTAATAATACCCTTGATCATAGTGTTGGTGGCGACATAGCGATGAACTTAGAAAAACTATATTTGTTTGTTAATGACAAGCTTGTTGAGGCAAATATTAAAAATGACGTTAAGCCCTTAGATGATGCCATAAAAGTTTTTGAAATACTTTATGCCGGCTGGAACGAGGCCATAGATAAATTAAAGGCAGAGGGAAAACAAAAAGCAGTATAAATTAAATTTTAAATTTTAATAAACATGAGAGAGAGGTATTAATGATAAGAATAGTGAGTTTACTAGAAGAAAAGAATCAATATTTAGAAAAGTTTTATAAGCTAAATGAAAAGGAATTAATCGATTTAGCGGATAATAAGCATGAGAATATTGAAAATTTTTATGCGGCCCGCGAAGGGATCTTAAAAATGATAGAGAAAATTGATCAGCTGATTGAAGATCAAATCAAAGTTCATGAAATAGATATACAAAAAGCATCGGGGCTACTTAAAAAAAGAATTGTTAAAGCCTTTGCATATAAGACAGAAATTGTAAATTTAGTTTTATCACAAGACTTACAGATAATATCTTATATTGAAAAAGCTAAAACTGAGCTTATTGAAGAACTATCAAATGTAAAAAAAGAACAAGTTGTTATGAAAGCATACAGAGCTGGAAATAAGATTTAAAATAAATGAACTCTCTTAATTAGGGTATTCTTGAGTGCTCTTGCCATAAGACCAAGAGCTATAAAATTTTACCCATATCAGAACTTTAAACTAATAAAAGTGCCAATACTTTGGCGCTTTTTTTAGTTTTAATCGTCAAAGAAATATCAAGTTAAATGAAATAAATCCAAGTTACAGTAACTTAGAAGGTGGCATCACTCTTGCTTTTATTTGAGGTGAGAGGTTTTATGTCTGTTGTAATACATAATTTTGAAGCAGGACAAAGGTCGCAAGCACAGTTGTTCGAAAAAAAATTAAAAGATGAAGGTATGCATTTTGAGTTGGCAAATCTTTATCGAGCTCAAGGTAACTTTGTTGAGGCTATTGCTGAGTTAAAGTCTTTGTTAAAAAAGACTCCTTGCTTTTCATATACGCTAACATTGGTTGATATTTATGTTGAAAGTGAGTCTTATGAACAAGCTCTTTTACATATTGATGAGCTACTAGAGTATAAAAATATTGACTCAAATATTTTATATATTATCCATTTATTAAAAATTGAATGTCTTATACAGCAATCAAAGTTAGAAGAAGCTCTCGTTGAGATTGAATATCAAATGCAATCCTATTTTGAAGATGAATTATTAGTTTGGAAGGCTGTGGTCTATATGAAGCTTAATGATTTTGAGCATGCTTTAAGTTTTTATGAAAAATCAATAGGTCAAAATAAAAACAATGAAAAGTCATGGTTAGGTATTGGTAGCATCCACTGTATTAAGGGTGATTATGAGCTTGGTGTGTCCTGCTATAAAAGAGCTTTGGATATAAATGGTGAAAACATTGCAGCAAAAGCACTAATTAAAAAATTTTCTATTAACGGAGAAGTAAATGGATAAGCAGTTCTTGAATAAAAAGTTTATGAAAGTTTTAGGTGACGAAGCTAGTATTTCCTATAGAGACAAGCATAAATCTTTGTCTTATGATCAGGTAACAAAAAATATTTTAAAAAAAATTAGTTGGTCTGAAGATTTAAACTTAAAAGAGACTAGTGAGTATTTATATCTTAAGACTCGTTATTCTGAAAAGTTATCTTATTATTATGATCAAATAATAAAAATGGTATCAATGAGTGGTGATGTTGACTTAAGTTCTGGTGAGTTTACTGAGTTTTGGGACTTATTAGATAAAGTAGAAATTAGCCAGTATTTTGTTGAATACAAATGTAAGAGTTTAAATTCAAAAAATCTATTTAATTTTTTAGCGCTATTTAAAGGTAAGCTCAGGGAAGAGTCTTTTGTAAATAATTTTAAATTAAAATCTATTGAAATGATCGAATATAAAAAGGGGTTAAGTAATGAAGTTAAGTAACTTTTCTGAAAAAGAACTGAAAGAACAATTAAGGAAATTAGAGGTGACCTCTAAGAAGATTTTAGAGACAAGTGGTTATACCAAAGAAGCTAAAAAAGTATTAGTTTTACAAGAATTAATAAGGGAGCAGCTAACCAATGAAAATATTAGTTATGCAACTAGCAAGGTTCGGTGATACATTTCAAACTTGGCCAGTGGCTAAAAGTTTAAAAAGAAATTTTCCTGAGGCAGAGCTACATTATCTTTGCCGTAAAACTTTTAGTGGGGCCATAACTCCATTAAATTGTATTGATAAAGTTTGGCAATTAGATATTGCTCAAAATTTAGATTATATACTTAATAATGATTCGAGCACTGATAATATTGAGCAGTACTTAGATGAGTTGAGTGGCGAGAGTTTTGATCAAATTATAAATCTAACTTATTCGCCTTTATCTAGCTATATTACTAGTTATATTGCCGGTGAAAACACCGAAGTGAAGGGTTTTACTCGTCATGATGATGGAGCTTTAGATATACCAGATGATCCTAGTGCTTTAATTTATGGACAGCTAGGTGTGTATAAATTTAATAGAATTCACTTAACTAGGTTATTCTCAGCAGTTGCCGGTATTGATCTGATTGAAGAGGACTGGGTAGTTACTGAAGATATTCTAGCTGAAGGAGCTTTAAGAGTACCCGGGTTACCAAGCAGATATTTAGCTGTACATATTGGCGGTAGTACACATGAAAAACTATTGTTTCATAGTCAATGGAGTGAAATACTAAATAGCTTAGCAATGGCTAACCCAGAGCTATCTTTTGTGTTGTTAGGAAGCTCATCTGAAGTTAATTTTTCTGAGAATATTAAAATTGAAGATAGTAGTAGGCTTCATAATTTAGTGGGTAAAACCAAGCTTACAGATTTGTTCCATGTGATAAAAAATTCAAAGTTACTGTTGGCTCCTGATAGTTCACTGATGCATATGGCTAGTTTGCTTGATAAGCAAACTGTAAATTTATCCTTTTCCAATGTAAATTTTTGGGAAACAGGTCCTTTAGCAAAAAATAGTTATGTTTTATGGAATAAAGAACCTAAAAGTATTAACTCCAGTGAGCTAGCGACTGCCATAAATGAAATTTTGTCAGGACAAGAAGTTCAAATCAATCACGCAAAAATTAAAGAGGACTCAAGTGTAGAAGCCTATGAATTAGTGGGCTATGAAGTTGAGGATTTTCAGTGGAATTTAATTAAAGCAATATATTTAGGAGAAAATTTTCCTATCTTGGACAATATGAATGTGTATACTGCTTTAAAACAGTTGTCTGAACTGACAGATATGGCATTAAGAGATTTAGAGATGGTTAGAAGTGGGCAGTTCCAAAATGTTCAACTTGAAATCATTAACAATGTGGATCAGTTAATACATACTCTTGAGAAACTTGTACCTGAGATTAGGCCAATTATTTGGTGGTTTAATACTGAAAGATTAAGGATCGGCCCTTGGGAAGATCAGGTCGTTTTTGATAAAAACTATGATATTTTTAACCAATTGAGAGCCTTACTGTCGGTATATGTGGGAACATCATTAATAGCTCCCCAGTTAACACAAGCTGATGAGCCTCCTAGCCTATAATTTCTGCTAGTAGGCAATTATAGCGGTATTGGGACTCGTTGCATAATATTAACTGTTTCTTCACTCGAAAGTGACCCTTATGCAATATAAGTGTAAGATTTTCTTGTGGAAATAGTTAAGCCGTCTAAAAAAATTATTAACTACTTAGATAAGCTCACTGGTTTAAGTGATGTTGAGCAAATTTATAAATTTATTTATCAAGAGTTGTCGTCCTTTAAGAAAATAAGAAACATTAGTTTATGTTTCTCCACATCAGTTAATAATAATCTAATTTATTATAAAGAAAAAAGTAGAGTCTGCGCTAAACAATTGGATAGGCTATGGTCATCAGATACCAATATGCGGTTAGATAATTTAGAGGACAGTAAGTTTTTAGCAAATTGTTTAAAGCGTCCTGTGGGGCAGTTGCTATCCTTCCCTTTGGTTGTTAACCAGCTTAATGAAAAAGTGAGTTCCTCTGTACCAGCTGTGATTTATATTGAACATATAGCTTCGAAAACAGAGCAAGATGAATTAATTAAAGAACTAATTTCATATATTCAACCTGTTCAGTTTGCTTTAGAACGGGCTTTTTTACAGGCCTTTATGCATAGTGCTTCAATAGAGTGGCAAAATACTTTTGATGGACTTAAAGATCCAATCTGCATTATCGATAAGAATTACAATAGCCTTAGGTCAAATAAGTCATTTTCAAAGTCTGCTGAGAAGAGCCAATGCTATAAAGTTTTTGCTGGCTTAAATGGCCCCTGTCGTGGTTGTCCAGTTGGTGAAGTATTAGAGACAGGTAAATATCAAATGTCAGTTATTAAAAAAGGCTCTGACACATTTGAGGTTCACTCTTATCCAATTAAAATAAATAATGATGAGGCAGTCACAACTATTGTTAGTCACTATATTAATATTACAAAGAAGCAAGACTTGCTTGGTAAGATGTTGCAAAGTGAGAAGTTAGCAGTGATAGGGCATTTAGCTGGGAATATTGCTCATGAGTTAAATAACCCCTTAACTGGGATTAAATCTTTAACAGAGGTTCTTTCCGCAGAAGTTGAGGGTGGTAGTCAAATTCATCAAGATTTAAATGAAGTTCATAAGGCTGCGTTACGCTGTCAAAATATTATTAAAAGTTTAATGTTATTTTCATCAGAAAACCCTTCGGCAAATAAAAAAGTATTATCAATTAATGAGCAGGTAAAAATAAGTTTAACTTTATTAAAGTCAGCAATGAGAAGTTTAAATGTAAAAGTGAATTTAACTGAAGAGACTGCCAATGTTTTAGTTGTGCCGGAACTTTTTATACAAGTATTATTTAATTTAGTTCAGAACGCCTGTCAGGCCACTCCTGAATCAGGCAATATAGAAATCACCACTTTAGTTGAAGGTAACACTGTTGTATTTAAGGTTAAAGACTCAGGTTGTGGAATTGCTAAAGAAATCATGTCTGAAATTTTTAATCCATTTTTTACTACAAAACAAAAAAATCAAGGGACTGGGCTGGGTTTAAGTATGAGCCAAGGTGTGGTAGAAAGTTTTGGTGGTAAAATTATTGTGAATAGTACTGAGGGCGTTGGATCAGAGTTTATAATTAGGTTGCCAAAAGCATTAGGTGAAGCTTAATGAAGGTTTTAATTATTGATGATGAATCAAGTGTAAGGAGAGCCCTGCAAAGAGCCTTTACTTCAAGAGGGCATCAAGCCAGTGTGGCCATTGATGCCATTGAAGGGGAATCTTTGTGGTTGGTAGAGAAGCCTGAAATGGTAATTTTAGATGTTCTTATGCCTAAAATGACTGGCCCGCAGCTTTTAGAGAAGTTAAAAGATTTTATAAAGAATTACCCTGTGAAAGTAATTTTAATCTCAGCATATAGTGGTGAGTTTGATACTAAACAGTCTTTAAGTAAGGGAGCAAACTTATTTATAGAAAAACCTTTTGAAAATATTTTTTCAGTAGTAGATAAAGCTGAGGAGTTAATAATATGAGGGTTATTTCAGGCAAGCTTAAAGGGAGGAGGCTACTTTCATTTAAGGCCAACCATTTAAGACCAACTACAGATAGAGTTAAAGAGGTGATCTTTAATAAGTTGATGATGAATATTAATGGCGCTGAGGTGTTAGATCTATTTGCGGGAACTGGTAACTTATCTATTGAGTCTTACTCTCGTGGAGCTGACAGGATTGTGGCTGTTGAAAAAAGTCCAAAATCAGTGGGTATTATTAAAGCCAATTTGGCTGAGCTTAAAATCTCTGATGAGATTAAAATATATCCAGTTGATGTGTTTGGCTTTCTTAAAAAAACTGAGGAAAAGCCTTTTGATATAATTCTTGTGGATCCACCATTTACACAAAAGCTTGCCGATAAGGTTATGACGGCAATCAGTGAAAGCTCAGTTTGTTTGCCTGGAGCTATTATTGTTATTGAGTCTACTAAGCATGAGACTATTGCAGATTGTTATTCCCAGTTAAAATTAATAGATCAAAAAGATTATGGAGATAAATTCCTATCATTTTTTAAAAATGAAGGGGATTAGCAGCCCTCTATTTATTTTTTTTAAAAGTTTTTTGTTCGCTGGTGTGAGTAGATCTGTTATAGTTTTTGAGAATATAAGGAGGTTATATGAGGCATGCTATTTTCCCTGGGAGCTTTGATCCTGTTACCTCCGGTCATATTGATGTAATTAAGCGTTGCTCTAAGCAATTTGATAAGTTCACAGTATTAGTTGCAAACTCCACCTCTAAAAAATATTTATTCAGTTTAGATGAAAGAGTGGCATTAATTAAAGAAGCATTGAGTAATGATCAAGTCCATGTGGATAGCTTTTCCGGTTTAACTGTTGATTACGCAAAATCAAATAAAGCTCATTGTATTATTCGAGGTTTAAGGGCCGTTGCAGACTTTGAGTATGAGCTTGCTATGGCTCGCATGAATAAAAATTTATCTGAGAATATAGAAACTATGATGATTTTTTCTGACCCCAAGTTAAATTTTGTTTCCTCAAGTATGATTAAAGAGGTGGCTAAGCTAGGTGGCAGTTTAAAAGGCTTAGTTCCAGTAAATGTTAGTGAAGCTTTAAAAAGTAAATTTAAATAACTATAAAGGAAAGTAAATGTCTGAATTAACACCATCAAATAAAGTTCAACAAATTGAAGCATCACCAACTCTGGTTCTAGTTTCTAAAGCGAAAGAACTTATTGCTCAAGGCAAAGATGTGATTTCATTATCTGTTGGTGAGCCTGACTGGCCAACTTTAGAGGTGGCCAAGCAAGCAGGAATCGAAGCAATTAATCAAGATTTTACTAATTATACACCAGCTAGAGGGATCGCTCCATTAAGGCAAGCCATAGTTGACCAAACTAATAATGATTTTAAAACTAACTACGACATAAATAATGTTGCTGTAGCTACAGGTGGAAAATTTGTAATTTATAGTCTTTTATACTCTATTTTAAACCCTGGTGACGAGGTATTAATGCCAACCCCTTTTTGGGTCAGTTACCCTGCCATTGTTGGGATATGTGAAGCAAAAACCGTTGCTGTTAAAACCAGTAAGAATAGTCAATTTAAATTAACACCTGAACTATTAGAAAAGCATCTCACTGATAAATCACGAGTTTTAATTTTAAATAGCCCAAGTAACCCGTCAGGTTTTTTGTATACACAAGATGAATTGAATGATTTGGCAAAAGTAATAAAAAAATATCCAAGGCTTTTAGTTTTAAGTGACGACATTTATAATCGCCTTACGTTTGATTATGATGTAGCCCCGCACTTATTAAATTGTGATACAGATATTTCTAAGCAAATATTTATTGTGAATGGAGTTTCCAAGTCTTATGCCATGACTGGATGGAGAATTGGTTGGGCCATTGGTGATAAAAATATAATTGGGGCAATGGGCGCCTTTCAAAGCCAAACTACCAGTAGTACTGTTTCCATATCTCAGAAAGCCGCTGTGGCTGCCATTTTAAAAGGTGGCGATGAGTTAATTAAAATTAAAAAGTTATTAAAAAATCGTCGTGATTTTGTTTTACCACTTTTAAATGCCATTGATGGGGTAAGTGTTAGTAAGCCCGACGGCGCTTTTTATATGTGGGCTGATGTTTCTGGTTGCTATGGTAAAAGTTTTAATGATTCTAAAATTAATGGGTCAGATGATTTTGCTCGACTATTACTAGAGAATTACTCAGTGGTTGTCGTTCCCGGAAATCCATTTGGTGAAGATGATTACATTCGTATTAGTTATGCGGTTAAAGAAGAGCGCATGAAAGAGGCCATAGACCGCATACATAGTTTTATTAGTTCAATGAGCTAGTCAATTTAAGCTCCCTAAGTCTAGTTTCAGTAAATATTATTCTTTAATGATATTTAATATAGAATAATAAATATTATTAATTAAATATTTAGGAGTTTATATGAAATTTTATATACTATTATTATCATTAGTTTTTGTAGTGAGTTGCTCTAATAGAGAGGTAAAAACTGTTGAAAATAATATTAGTACTAATAATAGGGGGATTGCATCAGAAGGTGAATACCTTGAGTTCCCAAGTGAAGCCAGTGCCACTGAAGTTTGTAAAACTGACTTTAAGCGAATGTTTTGGTTTTCTAAATCATGTAGAAAGTATTTTGCTGGAAACTCAATACATCAATCCGTTTATAATTTGGCTAAAATAGCAGTTAAAACAGATCATTTATCAGCCAGATATATACTAGAGCAAGGTTTTAATAAACAGTTTCAGCAATCGGCATTTAGTTTTGTTTTTAGTAATTTATATGGTGGATTTGCAGCGTCTGGTAAAAATAAACATGCATTTGTTGCTGCTATGGCAGATGCAGAGTTTGATTTAAATAAGTTAGCTATGTGCCAAAGTAGAACTACTCTGTCGAGCATAATTAATCCTATAACTTCATCAAGAAGTTTAAATTTTGTAAAAATATTAAACTGTATTCATTTGTTTAGAAATGTAGTTAATGTTGGTCCATTGTTAAATACTAAAATACTATCTTGTAAAACAAAATTTGGTTTGCAAGAAAGGTTGGGCTGCTTACAGACAAAAATCCTTCCATGGAAAGAGAAACAAGCTAATCCGGACGATGGCATGCTTGAAAACTTAAAAAAACTTTTAGATGAAAAGTTAGTTGATAAGGAAAAAAAGTAGTGCATTTAAAATTTAGGTGTGCTGAATTAAGTGAGGGCAGACTCTTAACGGAACTGGCCTTGAGATCAAAGTCTTATTGGGATTACGACAAAGACTATTTAGAAATGTGTAGAGAAGCCCTAACAGTAAATAAGAGTTATATTACAAATAACATCGTAATGATTGGTGAAGTGAATAATGAAATTATAGGATTTTTTTCTTTAGCAAAAGTAAAGGGTGAAAATAGGTTAGATAATTTATGGATCGAGCCAAGTAATATCAGAAATGGCTACGGTACTATTTTTTTTAATGAAGCTCTTAAGTATGCGAACCAACTGGGCTGGAGTAGTGTAAGATTGGCTGCTGATCCACCGGCTGAAGGTTTTTATATAAAGATGGGTATGGAAAATATTGGTAAAGTTCAGTCTAAGATAAAACCAGATTTGTATTTAGAGCATATGCACTTAAACTTATAGTGTTACGTGCAATACTATAGTCCTGTAAAATCCAAAAAATCATGTGATATTTGATACTTAAGTTCTTAATTAGGACTTTAGCCCGTTGTCGAGCTCTGTGGATAACTTTAGAATGTAATAAGGTGTATGAGCTATTAAATATAGCATAACGACCTAACAGGGAGCTTGATATGTCGTTTTGGATGATCGCACAAATTGTCTTTAATGTTGTAATGTTGTTAACAGTATTTGTTATGTGGGCAAAGCTTAAAAGGCCTCCACAAGAAGACCCTAGGATGAGTCGTGGTCTTCAATTATTGCAAAGTAAAATTGCTGTTATGGAAAGTTTATCTGATAAAACGGAAGCGCAATTCAACAATATAAATAGCCTGATTGATAAAAAAACTGAAAAGTTACAAAAAATTATTATTAAATCTGAAGATCAAATGAACCGTTTAGACTCAGCAATGGCTAAGAGTATGGATGTGGCAGAAATTTTTCAAGATAAGATTCCTCATGAAGATGTTATTGAAAGAAAAAATAGTGTACAGCTAATTACAGCTGCGCGTATGGCTCACGCGGGTCATTCTATTGAAGAGATTGTTGATAAGGTGAAGTTACCAAAGCCTCAGGTTGAGTTAATTTGTAAGGTTAATAAAGATGACTTAATTTTTGATCAAGATAGTTTACCAGATTGGGTTCAAAAAATGGAAGCTGAGCAATTAGATTTTGTTGATCCAACACCAGTAGCCACTCAAAGTTTTATAGGAAGTGACCATGAGATTGAAGATGAGGCAGAACCATGGGTTTCACAAGAGCCAAGTAGTGAGTTATTAGCAGCTCCAAGCCCAATAGCAAGTGAAGAGCTAGATAGAATAAAAAAAATGGGCGAAGAATTTAAGAGTTTATGTACTAGTTATGATGAGAAACAAAGAAAATTAGATTATGAAATAGAAAATAATTTAACTAAAAAAATGATGGATAATGCTGAAGTTGCTACTCATAAGGTGATGGAGAATGTTGGGCATGTATCTCATAAGGTCGCTGTAAATGCCAATGCAATTAGGCAAAAAGTAGCTTCTAACGCTGGTGTTGTCGGTCAAAAAGTAGCAGCCAATGCAGGTGTTGTTAGTCAAAAAGTGGCCGCTCAGGCTGGTGTAGTTGGACAAAAAATTGTGGATAAGGCTGGTGTTGTCTTGGAAGCGAGTAAAGAAAATTTGAAAGAAGTGGCTGAAAAATCGAAAGTTAAAATTAAAAAAGTTCGCTTCCCTAAAATTGACTCTGACCAAAATGATGTGTTTTAAATTTTATGTATAAAGATAATTTTAAAAAATTAATGGTTGGTCAAAAAATAAAATTAAAGATTGTTGAGGCTGATAAAGACCGGATAATAGTTAGTTATAAAGGTGAATTATTGAGAGTTTCAAATAAAACTAAAAAAGACTTTAAAGAAGATCAAGAGATCCAATTATTAGTTAAAAAAGTTTCGCCAATTGAATTTGCCATGCCTTCTGGCAAAGGCTTTAGCGTTTGGGCATAATTAACTATTATAAGAGACTATCATGCATTGGTTAAATTTAAGCCAAAGTTACCTTAACATTGTTATAGTTGTATGTTCCATATTGAGTTTTGCCACCATTGTTAACCTAATATTGTCAATCACAAGGAAAAATAATCCCGTATTTGCAAAGGTAAAAATAATCATAAGATCTTGGTGGATTATTACTGCAACAATATTATTTGCAGGTTTTTTTGGTAAATATGGTTTTTTATTTGTTTTTATATTTATTATTGGCTTTGTGTTAAATGAATTTTTTCATGGAGAAACAATTACTAAAGTAAAGAGGTATTTACAGTCTTTAGCGGCACTTTACACACTAATTTTAGTTTATTTGATTCATGATGGGAACTATGATTTATTTACGGCCCTTCCTTTTTTATACGTCATATTTACATTTCCTTTTTTGCTGCTTATCAAGGGGGTGGTAAGTTATTTGCCGAAGCTTTTGGCCAGTTACTTTGGAATATTATTTATAATACATTGTATCCTTTACTTACCGGCCTTGGTATTTATTGGCCCTCAGTTTTTTGGTGATTATAATAAGGCAATACTTTTATTTTTCTTGGTAGCTGGCCTAACTCAAGCTAATGATATTTTTCAGTTTATATTTGGAAAACTGTTTGGCAAGAACAAAGTTTTACCACATATAAGTCCAAACAAAACAGAGGCTGGCTTTATTGGCGGAACTATCATGACTAGCCTGGCAGGAATGTTTTTATTTAGTAAACTATTTGACTATAGTATAACATTTTCGTTGCTGTTGGGTTTTTGTGTGTCTGTATTTGGAATTTTTGGAGATTTAACTTTTTCATCTGTTAAAAGGTATTTTAAAATTAAAGACTTTAGTAATTTATTGCCTGGCCATGGGGGAGTTATGGACCGGTTAGATAGTTTGATTTTTACGGGCCCAGTTATTTTTCATATCATAAAATTTTATAAAGATATTAACTTATAGAAGTAAGGTGAATTATGACTGAAAGTCGAAGAGATGTTGGTTCAAGAAATAAAAATATTTTTCACAAGTTATCACGTGGATTAATAAGTATTGGCTTAAGGCCAAATCATATCTCTATATTGAGTGTAGTTTTTGCAGCTATGGGAGGTTATGGTTTTTATATTTTAAATAACAATTTTTGGTTAGGTGTACTAATTGCTTTTGTCGGTATTCAGTTAAGGTTGATTTGTAATTTAATAGATGGATTGATGGCAGTTGAGGGTAAATTAAGCTCGCCACAAGGGGAGTTGTTTAATGATGTTCCAGATCGATTTTCAGATTGGTTTTTAATTTTAAGTGTTGGGTTCACCATTGCTATTTACCCTTACTCTTGGGAACTGTGCTGGCTTGCAGTGGTTTTTGCAATTTTAACTGCTTATGTCCGAGTGTTGGGGGCTAGTCAAAATGTGGGACATTTTTTTGTTGGTCCTATGGCTAAACAACATCGAATGGCTATTCTTAATTTGGCATTAATTGGAGTTATCGTAGAAAAATTTATTGGGGGTAGTACTTATAGCTTATATTATGCAGTGATTATTATTGCTTTGGGCTCATTATTTACAATATTGCGAAGGCTATTTTTGATTTCGAAAAAGTTAGGAGAATTGAAGTGAAGCAAAAGGTCATTAATAAGACAGTGCTAATATCAATATTTCTGGCTGCAGCTATTTGGGGGGCTTGGGCTTATATTGTTAATAGGCAGTCAGATAATGTAATTACAACCACAGTCTTGCAGGTTATTTATAGTACTGTGATGACAGTTTATATGTCTTACTCAATACATTTTGTATTCATGCGATTAAATAAAAAGTGGGCTAAGCTTATACTACCTACCGTGATAACAGTTGGGCACACTGGCTTTGTTTTAATTTTAATTCATTATTTGAATAATACATTCAATTTATTTAAGACAGTAACACCACCTTTAATAGTGGCTACCGCCTATAGCTTATTTTTATCTTGGAAGTATTTTGAAGAAATATCTTCTGGAGTTAAATCTTAAGTAAAATAAATGATTTATTTTACTTTGTGCTTTCTTTAATAAATCTTGTGAAATAATACTTAACTAAATGATTGGTCTTTACTTCTTGACCCTGATACTTCCAAGTTAACTCGCCAAATGGACCTTTAGTGGCAATTATAAGCGCTTCGTTAGCATTAGAGGCAGTTCTATCCTCTGAAGTGTTTGCTTGTGGAACTAGCTGCCCAATATTATGAAATCGAATAGCTAGTGTTCCAGCTTCTTTAATTGAGAAAATAAGTTTATATCCATTTCTAAACAACATGAAGTCCGCTTCAGTGCCTGAAATACCGTAAATCTTAACTGAACCTTCAGAGTTGCTTCTTAGTTGGTTAAATACAGAGGCAGTTTCAATGAATGAAGCTTTAATTTCTTGTATAAAGTCATGGCTCTCTGCTTTTAGATCTGAGGTAAAGCCAAAATCCATTGAAAAATCAACAACGCCTTCCTCTTCCATTTTTTGTTCTGAAAGCACTAAATCTTTAATCCAATTCATCATTTCCATAACTGATCCTTTTTTACACAAAGATGACATAGAAGCACCATGCCATAGTTTATAATCTGACTTGTCGGGACAAAAGTCAAGCTCCATGGAGTTGACAAAAAGATGAGTTATTCTACAATGTTATTGTATAAAGGAGAACCTAGCTATGTTTAAAAAATCGCTTAAAATTTCATTAATTCTTATTTCTTCAATAGGTTTAATTTCAATGGTTTCTTGTAAAGGAAAAGAGAAAGTTCCTTCAATTGATGATGGAGCTATATCAACTTTAGATGGTGGGCAAGTCACTGGTATTGAAACTACAGGCGCTATGGATTTAAACTCTGGTGGTAGTGACAGTGGTGCTATTCCGGGTTTAGTTTCAATTAACTTTGGTTATGATTCAGCAAGTTTAAGTGAAGAAAATAAAATGAAACTACAAGGTAACGCTGAGTGGTTAAAATCTAACCCAGGTATAACTTTATTAATTGAAGGTCACTGTGATCAAAGAGGGTCTACAGAGTATAACTTAGCCCTAGGTGAACGCAGAGCTCAAACTGTAAAAAACTATATTGCGAGCTTAGGTATTAGCCCAAGCCAGCTAACTATTATTAGTTATGGTAAAGAAAAGCTAATTGAAATGGGTGACACTGAAAGCTCTCAGAGTAAAAACAGAAGAGCAAATTTTGTACCTGTGAGGTAATAAAATTAAATATTTATTATTAATATTTTCTTTTTTTATTCTTAATGCTTGTGCCGGCCCTAAGCCAATTAAAGAGTATGCACTCTCTAAAACTGCTCTGGCTAAGGCTAAGAGCTCTGGCGCCGAAAGTTTATCAAGTGGTTGGTTCTATAAAGCTGATACAACATTTAAAAAAGCAGTTAGAGCTTATAATGAAAATGATAATTTAGTTGCTAAAGAATTATTTGTAAAATCGAGAAGGTATTCTGAAAGAGCTGAAAACAGTTCAAGAGTACAAAAATTTAAATCAGGAGATGGCCCACTTGACTAAAATTATATTAACTTTTGCGTGTATATTATTATTAACGTCTTGTTTGAGAACTAGGAAGGACATAGCCTACGATCGCCCTGGTTATGGTAACCAACAACCAACAGCTAAGAAATCACAGCCATATAATCCTGGTGGATATAATATCCCTCCTTCAGCAACTACTGCACCCACCTATAGTGTGCCGACGCCGGCTAAACAAGAAATACCAGTTTATAAAGCACCTACGCCAGGAACAAGTAGTAGTCAGCAAATGGCCCGTATGCAAATCACTATGCAAGAGATTAATTCACAACTTAGAGAGTTAAGTGGCCGCTTAGAAGTAGTTGAAAAACAAGTTTCCCAGAATAACTTGAATATGAATTCAATAAACGTGGATCAGAAATTAAAAAATTATGAAATTGCACTGGCTAACTTAGAAGCAAAGGTTAACTCAGGAAACTCTGTAAATGTCCAAAATAGTAATATTCAAACGACCAACTTAAATGCTTTTGGCCGTGGGGAATCTTATTTTAAGCAAAAAGATTGGCAAAAAGCCATTTCAGAGTATCAGCTTTATCGCGAGCAATACCCTAAAGGTAAGGACTATTCGGAGGCCACATATAAAATTGGAGTGTGTTTTCAAGAACTTAATATGAAGTCTGAAGCTAAGGTTTTTTACCAAGAAGCAGTATCTAAGTACCCTAGATCAAAAGCGGCTAAAAAATCAAAATTTCGCTTGAAACAGTTGTAAACTTAGGCCAAACCTAGGTTTATGAAATACGATAAAGTCCTATCCATAGAAACAAGTTGTGATGATACTTCCATTGCCGTCGTTAGGCATGATGGCTATGTATTAGCACAAAGTAGCGCTAATCAAGATTTACAACATAAAGATTTTGGTGGAATTGTGCCCGAGATTGCCGGAAGAAACCATAGTATTCAAGTTCTTCCCCTGGTTCAGTCTTGTCTTGAAAAGGCAAAATTAACTTGGAATGAAATTCCAGGTATTGCTGTTACAAATCGTCCAGGCTTAATGGGTTCATTATTAGTGGGAGTTGTTACTGCTAAAACATTATCTTTAACTAAAAAAATTCCTTATGTTGGAATTAATCATTTAGAAGGGCATTTACTGGCTCCATTTTTAAAAGATGATAGGCACACACCACCAGAAAGTTTTAATTACCCTTATATAGCTTTGGCTGTGAGTGGTGGTCATTCACAAATTTATTTAGTTAAAGAATTTGGTCAGTATCAAATTTTAGGAAAAACTATAGACGATGCTGCCGGTGAAGCCTTTGATAAGTTTGCCAAAATGGTAGGACTGGGGTTTCCTGGTGGAGCTGTTGTAGATAAAATGGCTAAAAGTGGTGATATAAAAAAATATGATTACCCAAGGCCCATGATTAGAGAAAAAACAATTAACATGAGCTTTTCCGGTTTAAAGGCAGCTGCCAAAAGGCAAATAGAAAAAATGCCACCAGAGCTTATAGAGCAAGAGTGTGCAAACCTTTGCGCCAGTTACCAAGAGGCCATTGTAGATGTATTAATGGCTAAACTAAAGTTAGCTGTGAAACAGGTTGGTAAAATAAATGGGGTTGTATTAACAGGTGGTGTAAGTGCAAATTCCAGGCTTAGAGCTACTGCCGAAGCTTGGGCCAATGAAGTGGGCTTAACTTTAGCTGTTCCACCGATCCGCTATTGCACTGATAATGCGGCCATGATTGGTTATGCTGGAGTTAAACGTTTAAATTTAGGCGAAGTGTCCTCCCAGGAGCTGGCGCCAAGTCCAAAAGTTTACCCTGGTGATTTTCTTGTCTGAACAATCAGAGCTTTCACTCATTAAACAACTTTTAAAAGAGTTAGGCCATTCTCCACAAAAATCCTATGGGCAAAACTTTTTAATTAATGAAACAGTAATTAATAAAATAGTAAATCATTTTGATATTACTAATAAGCCCATTGTTGAGATTGGGCCTGGGTTGGGTGCTCTTACACGGAGAATAAAATTAAAAACTAACGATATTACTTTATTAGAGATTGATAGAAATATTATTTCTTATTGGGAAGAGCAAGGAGAGACAGTGGTTGCTGGTGACGCCTTAAAGTTTGATTGGTCATCCTTGGAGGCAGAAAGAAGTACACTCATTAGTAATTTACCCTACCAAATTTCAGCCTCACTTGTTGTTAACTTATCTAGCTTTGAGCATGGTCTAAAAAATATGGTTTTAATGTTTCAAAAAGAGGTGGCTCAAAGAATCACTGCCACTCCTGACAATAAAAACTTTGGTATACTTTCAGTTTTGGCTCAAAATATTTGGGATATAAAAAAAGTGGCAGACTTAACACTAAGAGATTTTTACCCTTCACCAAAAATTGCAAGTCGAGTGTTAGCCTTTGAACGCAAAGAAGAGGCTCCTTTTGAAGGGAAAAAGTATTTAAATTTTGTAAAACATTGCTTTCAAAATCGTAGAAAAATACTCATGAACAAGCTGGTAACTTATGGGAAATCAATCAATGTGGAAAAAGAGCAAGTTCACAAAGCCGTGGAAAAATTAAATATTGATGTAAAGGCCCGAGCAGAGAACCTAAGTGCGGAGCAATTCCTGGCCTTGTACAGAGAAATAACGAAGTAATACCTGGACCCTTAAGCAATTCCCTAAATCTTAAAGTATTCATATTTTATAAAGCGCGCAGTTCTCGCCGTAGGCGAGCTGTTTGAGCACTTTATGAAATATGAATACTTTAAGATTTAGGGAATTGCTTAAGGAAATTGGCGTAATTATAAATGCTTACAATCCCTGGACCATTGGCCTATTCGTCTGATATGAATAGTTTATGGGAATTAAGATAATCGCTAATAATAAAAAGGCTCGCTTTGACTACACTATAGTTGAAACAATGGAGGCAGGGCTGTCTCTGCGTGGTAGTGAAGTGAAGTCTTTGCGTGATGGTGCTTGTAACTTAAAAGACTCCTATGTTGCCTTTAAAGGGCATGAAGCTTTTTTACAGAAAGCCCACATCAGTGAGTTTAAAGCCAGTAGCTATAATAACCATGAGCCGGAAAGAATGCGTAAGCTCTTACTTCATAAAAATGAACTTAACAAAATTTATGCGAGTATGCGAGAGAAGGGCTATAGTTGTGTGCCTTTAAAAATCTACTTTAAAGGTGGGCGAGTAAAATTAGAAATAGCTCTTGTTAAGGGTAAAAAACAGCACGACAAAAGGCAGGACATTAAAGAAAAATCGGCTAAGCGCGATATTCAAAGACAACTTAAGCGCAATCGTTAAAAGGTAAAGATGATAGGTATGATCACTCCTGCAGCGCTGCCGACGGCGTTGGCTTCCATATCTTCTTTGTTGTAGGTATCATCAAAGTAATCTTCTTTTACATGGGCCACAGCCATAGTGAGTAGAAAGGCTAATAAACCAGACTTTATCTTTCCAACTTTATTTTCCCTTAGGATCATATAAGTGCCAGCAGATAAAACAGTGGTCGCACCCATATGAATTTTTTTATCCCTTTCATTATAATCAAAGGCAAAGGTATTAAAACCAAAGACAAGGGTAATAACCAATGTACTCATTTTTAAGATCGATAATAAATTAGATAACAATTTAAGCTCCAAATACGTCCTGAAAATAGTTTCTATGGTCTATTTTAGCAGGGTCTTAGAATTAAATTGGAGATAAGCCCATTGTTAGGGGTAAAGATCATATTTTTGTTTCAGTTATACACAAG
>CALLBC010000049.1 GCA_938001965.1 uncultured Bdellovibrionales bacterium
AAACTTGTAAAGTTTGAATCCTTTGGCAGAAATGAAAATGAAAAGCAATCAGAAGAGTTGCATTTTAAAACTTTAGAAATATTAGAAAAGCTCAATTTAAATTACACTTTAGTAAATAAATATGACGAACACATTCCCTTACAAATTTTATCTATGGTCGGCGCCATTTATAAAAATTAATTGGCAACAAGAGTACGGGAATTAAAATGGGTCCGAAAAACCATCAACACGTGACTTAGCAGTTATTTCGTTATCTCTTGTACAGCTCACTGTGATATCAAAATCTGCAAACTCAACATGAGTGGTGTCGTCTCCACTAGTATAAATATGTCTTGAAGAAAATATATGATTTAAGCCATCAAAGCGATATTGATCAGTTAAAAAGGCATTTTTAACACCATGAATATTTTCATTGTAGCCACCATAATCGAAGTAACTTTTAAAAGTATCATCAAAAATTGATGTTTCTGTACTCCCCCAATATTCAAACATAAAAACTTCAGCTGCAGCATTGGCGGCCATATCCCTACTCACGCAAGGCGTGTTTTGAGCATAAGTAATGTTACTAAATAAAAATGCGCTTACTAATAATATTGCTAATTTCATTATTTACCTTTTGCAGCTCTTAGGCCCGCATCGCAAATGTCTAATTTTTCTTTGTACTCATCTTCTCTTTTATTGAGAATCATTTGGTATTTTTTAAAACGATTAATACGGTCTAATAAAAATTCTTCTGATACACCCACTATTTTATTGGTTTCATCTAAACCAATATTGTACTGATCTTCTTTGTCAGTCACTCGATCTATGGGCTCAGTCCAACGTAGTTTCCCATCACCACCATAGGCCTTGCTAGATAATTTAATTTTACAAGATTTTAAAGCACCATACAGTCCTTGCGAACCATACTTTCTGTTTCCGTAAACTTTATCTTCTGATTCATAAACACTATTTTGAATGCGTCTTAGTTCTTCATTCATCATCACTTTTTTCTGAACAACCATGTTGCCATCTTTTAAACCCATGGTGTCTGTGCCATTCACCCTTTGGGCATTATCTATTTTTGTATCTAATTCCTTGGCTTTATGTGGATTGCTTGAGCAAGAAATTAAACCAAGAGCCGCAATCATTAATAATAATAGTTTCATAGTACCCCCATAAGATGGAACCAGTATGGTGAAATATACCAGTAAATACAAGGCCTTATTAGACGAGTTAAGTACTTGAAATTAAAAAGATTTATTTAACTTTACGCAAGCTTAACAAATGAGTTTTTACGAGTTTCACGAAGAGTTAAGTCAAAGGTCAAATGACTTGGTAAGACTGAGCTTAAATGCTTATAAAATAGCTCTGAAATAAGCTCCCCTGAAGTGTTACCCATTTCATCATTAAGGTAAGTTTTATGAAAAGGGCTGATTAAGTTCTCGTCCACTACCTTATCTAAAGTATCTGTGCTCAACACCTGGCCATGCTCATTTAAAGGCCCCGTTAGTGATACCTCTACAGTGTATTCATGACCATGTATAGCTGAGCATTTTCCATAAAGGGATTTATTCTCATCCATTGTTAAATCTGGATTATGATGCCTGTGCACACAGTTGATCTTATAACTTTTAGTTAATTGAACTTTCTTATTAGGTTTTACTTCAACCCAATTCCTATCATCAACTCGCAGAATAACAGATAGATTAGGGTCATCCACCTTAAGCTTTGCCTCTTTAAATATTTCCAAGGCCACCACCTCAAACGTTGGCACTTTATCAGTAAATTCAGATAAATTATTAATTAAACAGTGATCATATTTATCATGCAGCCCATTACAAACTTGCTTAATCTTTTCTTTATAATCAGCACTGGCTTTTACAAGAATTTCAAAATTATACCCCATTGGGTGTTTTGAAAATAAACTTCCATAAATATGCTCATAAGGCTGTTCAGCCTTAGCAGTAAAATGAATGGCCGCACTTAAGGCCTTATGGTGGCTATATAACTTCATATTAGCTATAATAATTAGCACTTTTAAATCCAATTGTCTAACTTATACTAGCCTCATTAAGTACCTCTTAAACATAAGCTGCACTCACTATGAGATAAATTTTAATGCGCCCTATATACCATTACTAAGGCCAACTGCTCATAATATTGATGATTACTATTATCGCATAAAAAGGAAGACTCCCTATGGAAAAAATTTGGCTAAATCATTATACTAACGGTGTCCCAGGCACTATCGTTCCATTTGAACAAAAAAACTTAGCTCAACTATTCGATGAAACATGCCAAAAGTATGCAAGTAATGTTGCCTTCATTAACTTAGGCTCTGAGCTTACTTTTGCAGAAATTAATAAACTAGCCGAAGAGTTTGCTAGCTTTTTGCAAAAACAAGGTCTTGAACCTGGTGATCGTATTGCCTTACAAATGCCAAACCTTTTACAATTCCCCATTGCACTTTTCGGAGCTTTAAAAGCTGGGCTTACTGTTGTGAATACCAACCCACTTTACACTGAACACGAAATGGAACATCAGTTTAATGACTCTGGTGCCAAAGCCATAGTTATACTTTCTAATTTTGCTTCAAAGTTAGAAAAAATTATTGATAAAACTCCAATTGAAACTGTCGTAGTCACCCAACTTGGTGACATGCTTGGTTTCCCAAAAAGTTTACTTATTAACTCTGTAGTTAAACATGTGAAAAAAATGGTGCCTAAGTATTATCTTCCTGGATCCTTTTCTTTTCACCAAGCCTTAAACATTGGCGCTAAAAATAAATTTCAACATATTAACGTGGATAGCGACGACTTAGCCTTTTTGCAATACACAGGTGGAACCACTGGTGTTTCTAAAGGCGCTATGCTTACTCACGATAACATCTTAAAAAATGTTAAGCAGATTCGTGAATTTATGACGGTTGCACTCAAAGAAAACGAAGAAATGATTGTTACAGCTTTACCGCTTTATCATATCTTCTCTCTCACAGCTAACTTTTTAAATATCTTCACTTTTGGTGGAACAAATTTATTAATTACAAACCCAAAAGACATTAAGGGCTTTATTAAAACTTTATCTAAGTACGACTACACCATAATGACTGGAGTAAACACACTTTATAATGCTTTAATGAATCATGAAGACTTTAAAACACTTAACTTTTCTAAACTAAAAATTAGTATTGCCGGTGGTATGGCTCTACAAACTTACGTTTGTGAGAAGTGGAAAAAACTAACAAACTCTTCACTCATTGAAGGTTACGGATTAACTGAGTGTTCCCCAGTAGTGACAGTTAACCCCCTGGACGGCACAGACATTACTGGTACAATTGGCATGCCTATCCCATCCACTGATATTAAGTTAATTGATGATGATGGTAATGAGGTCACTAAGCTTGGCGACCCAGGAGAACTTTGTGTAAAGGGACCACAAGTTATGCGCGGTTACTGGCAACGAGCTGAAGAAACTAGCAGTGTTTTTGACAGCGATGGTTGGTTTAAAACTGGTGATATAGCGACTGTGAACGATAAGGGCTATTTTAAAATCGTAGACCGTAAAAAAGATATGATTTTAGTTTCTGGCTTTAATGTTTACCCGAATGAGATTGAAGATGTGGTTTGTAAAATGGATGAAGTTCTTGAAGCCGCAGCCATTGGTTTACCTGATGAAAAATCTGGTGAAGTAGTTAAAATCTTTGTGGTGAAAAAAGACCAAAGCTTAACGAAAGAGCAAATTTTAGCTCACTGTAAAGAGCACTTAACTGGATATAAAATGCCAAAGGTCATTGAATTCAAAGATGACTTACCCAAAACTAATGTTGGAAAGATTTTAAGACGCGCATTAAAAGAGTGATTGTATACCCCCATTAATTCCTACGAACGAATGAATTTGCTTCTAAATCACCAAACATCTAACTAAAGGCAAGTTTTTTACTATGATCGTGTGAATTTATTGATTTATAGCTATTTTTCATTTAAATTTAGTATGAAATACACATGATCATGGGAATTATATGCCTAAAATTAAGAAAGCCCTTAAAAGCTTGGGGTTGAGAATTAAGACTGAAAGAAAATCACAAAAGCTCTCTCAATCTGAATTAGCTAATTTAGCTAATGTTAGCCTAAACTTTATTAGCCAATTGGAGTCCGGAAAAGAGACTGTGCAAATGAATAAAGTTCTGCAAGTATTGGATACACTGGGTTTACAATTTTTTATTGAGTACGGGAAACATGGGATAACCTATGAGTAATGAAAAAGAACTCAATGAATTAAGTATTTACAGGGGTGAAACACTTGCTGGAACTCTCACCCGCACACAGCAAGGATGTGAACTTAAACTAACTAAGGAGTTTGTTAATAGCAACAAATACTCTAGCCTCACTTACCAAATAAAAAAACCAAGCTATGCAGTTCAATATAACGGAGTAAATTTACCTCCTTTTTTTGCTGGTCTTTTACCTGAAGGCTTGAGGTTTAAGGCCTTAGTTAAAAAGCTTAAAACTTCTGAGGATGATTTATTTAGCTTACTGGCCGTAGTTGGTGAGCGCGCTGTTGGCGATGTATACATCACCGCCAGCGATGTCCCAAAGCAACCCCAACAAAAACTTCCAAAGCTAAAAGACATTGATTTTTATGAACTGTTTTCAGACCATTTAAAAAGTGGCTTAAACACTGAAAACAATGAGAGCCTTGCTGGAGTACAAGAAAAAATATCAGCCTCCATGATTAGTTTTCCTATTCGCTTTGCTAAAAAAAATAAATCTTATATTTTAAAATTAAACCCACAAGATAAACCCAATCTTGTTTACAATGAGCTTCAATGTTTATTATTAGCAAGAAAATGTGG
>CALLBC010000050.1 GCA_938001965.1 uncultured Bdellovibrionales bacterium
AGTATTCTTTTAAAACCCAGTACATCAGAAGATTCACAAATTGGACCCACCACATCGTATAAAATATTTTTTCGTTCGTTATTATCAACAGCTAAAATATTATGGTGAGCTTTATACAAACAAGGGCGCATAATATGGTGCATGCCAGTGTTAAGTATGGCAAAGTTTTTATATTCATTTTGCTTTATGTATTCAACCTTACTTAATAAACAGCCAAAGCGCCCTACAATCACACGCCCAGGCTCACAGATAATATCAGCCTCAATGGTGTTTAACACTTCAGTTAACTTAGCTGTGTACTCAGTGATCAGTGGTAAGTCGGTCTCTACATCGGGGTTATCATAATTAATACCTAAACCGCCACCAATATCCAGACTTTGTAAATCCCAGTTAGGATTATTTTTAATTAATTTAAAATGCTTTAAAGTTTTTTCAAGAGCATCAATAAAACTGGAGTTATCTCTAATTTGTGAGCCAATATGAATACTCATGCCTTTTAAAACTATATGCTCACTAAACTGCTGTTTGATCTTATCTAAATTAGAGATCTCACTAAAGTCCATCCCAAATTTGTTTTCTCTAAAACCAGTGGTGATATACGGATGAGTTTCAGGGTTGACATCAGGGTTAAACCTTACACCCACTTGCGCCTTCACACCCAGTTGCTTTGCGATTTCACCAATACGAGTGAGTTCTGCTGTGCTTTCCACATTAATTTGATAGACTCCAAGCTTTAAAGCCTCTGTCAGTTCTTTTTTAGATTTACCCACACCGGAAAATACTATGTCTTCAGCCAAGAAGTCATTTTTCATGGCCAGTTTAATTTCACCTAAAGACACCACATCCACATGAGCACCCAAGCTCTTTAGCTTTTTTAAAATTAAAGGGTGTGAATTGGCCTTCATAGCATAATGAATTCTTACTTTATTTTTACTCCCAGAAAAACCATTCTTAAAAAAATTAAAGCGGTTTTCAATACCATCTAGATCATAAATATAAAAAGCCTCTTCTTTATCTTTACAGTAATCTTGTAAAGAAAAGAATGTGCTTCCGCTTTTTATTCCTAAAAAATTATTTTCAAATACAAAGGCCATTAAGTTGCGTCCAAACCAAATTCAGTGTGCAGTTGGTTTGCGGCATCACTCAAAGATTCTTTGTCAATGATGGCACTCACTTTAATGTCTGAAGTGGTTACCAAATCAATATCAATATTGTTTTTGCTTAACACATTAAAAAAGCGATAAGCCACACCACTATAATTGCGCATGCCAACCCCAACAATAGAGATTTTTGCCTTATCTTCCATAACTGTAATACTCACCTTATCGCCATAAGCTTTACTAATCACATCGCGAGCTAATTCAAGGTCAGACATTGGCAGTGAAAAGGCTAGCCTTTGCCCTTCTTCGTTGTGAGACTGAGTGATAATGTCCACAACCACAGAGGCTTCTGACAACTTGCCAAATAGGTCAGCCAAAAAACCTGAACCTTTAGGAACAGGGAATAATTTAATCACAGCAGTTAATGCCTCATGGGTTACTGCCGATACAACTGGATTTTCCATAGCTTCCTCCTCAGGAACTATAAATGTGCCTTCGCGCTTTTCAAAGGTTGAACGTAAGTGAATTTTAATTTTATATTTTGCCGCCAACTCAACACAACGAAAGTGTAAAACTTTTGAGCCAAGTGATGCCATTTCCATCATTTCATCATAACGAAGAGTTGGTATTTCACGAGCTTTTTTAACTAACCTTGGGTCAGCGCTAAATACAGCAGGAACATCCGTGTATATCTCGCAGGAATCAGCTTTTATTGCCGCAGCTATTGCTACAGCCGTAGTGTCTGACCCCCCACGCCCTAAAGTAGTTATTTTAGAAGTTTGGTTAATCCCTTGAAATCCCGCCACAATTGGAATTTTACCTTCACTAATTATTTGCTTAATTTTTTCATGATCAACACTTAGTATTCTTGCTTTTGAAAATATTGAATCCGTCTTAATGCCCAATTGATATGCAAGTAAGGGCTCAGCTTTTAGACCGCGCTTTTCAAGGGCAATAGCTAGTAATGAGATAGACACCTGCTCACCTGAGGCTAGTAGCATATCGTAAGCCTCTCCCCTATATTTGGAGTCAATTTCACCAGCTAAACCTATAAGCCTGTTGGTTTCACCACTCATCGCAGAGGAGACAACCACAGGGCTTTGCCCGTTTTCCACATCTTCTTTAATGCGGCTTGCGACATTTTCAATACGAGCAATGGAACCCACTGAGGTACCACCAAACTTCTTGACCACAATTGAGGATTGAGTTTTCATTAGTTTCATCCTATAAACACTACACCAGGGAGAACCCAGTGAAAAGTTTTATCTTCTCAAAAAGTGTTAATCAATTACCAATCATTGGCCATAATTTTGGCAACAATGGCCCCAAAGTTTTAGTGCTTGGCGGTGTTCACGGCAACGAATGGGAAGGTGTTTTTGCAGCTAAGGCCCTTTTAGGCAAGTTTATGGAGGCATTCACCTACAAATTACAACTTACCATTGTGCCTGAGTTTAATGTGGATGGCATACTTGCTGGCCAACGCAAAAATGCAAATTCCATTGACCTTAACCGTAATCTGCCAACAAATGACTGGACCCGCGAAGTGGCCAAGGAAGATTACAACCCAGGCCCTGAAGCCTGTAGCGAACCTGAAAACCAAGGCTTGGTGACTTGGCTTAAAGAGCACAAGCCTCAGTTTGTTTTAACTCTTCACTCTTGGAAGCCAGTGTTAAACACAAACGGAAACTGCAGACCAGAGGCCAAAGCCATTGCAGCACTCACCAATTATGAAATTGTTGATTCTATTGGCTACCCTACACCGGGCTGTCTTGGTACTTACTGCGGCCTTGAAAGAGACATGCCAACCCTTACTTATGAAATTGAACGAAATATTGACTCTAAATTAATTATTAAAAACCATATTCCAGCTATACTGGAAGCACTTAAAACTACAGAAAAAAGATTTTAATTTAAATTTTAAATCACTTAAGGACAAAACTATGAAAAACCAAATTGAAAGTTTATTTGCTGATAGCAGTTCAAGCCCAGACTTACTTAAAGACCCAAAAAACATGGAAGTTATCCAAGCTGTTATAAACGAGCTTGATCAAGGTAAGCTCCGCGTTTGTGAAAAAAATGGCAATGAATGGCAAGTCAACCAATGGGTTAAACAGGCCATCCTTTTATTTTTTAGAAGCACTACGAATGAATCTATTACTTGTGGTGATTTAAACTTTTTTGATAAAGTCCCCCTTAAAAAATGGGATGGGAGCGAGGGAGTACGCGTCGTTCCCCATGCTTTAGCTAGGAAAGGTTCATTTATTAATAAAGGAACCATCCTTATGCCCTCTTATGTAAACATTGGTGCCTATGTGGATAGTGGAAGTATGGTGGACACTTGGGCCACTGTTGGCTCTTGCGCACAGGTGGGTAAAAACGTTCATCTATCTGGTGGCGTTGGCCTTGGTGGTGTTTTAGAGCCATTGCAAGCTAATCCGGTTATTATTGAAGATAACTGCTTTATTGGCAGTCGCTGCATAATTGTTGAAGGCGCCCTGATCGAAGAAAATGCAGTGATTGGAGCCGGTGTAACTATTACCGCTAGTACAAAAATTATTGATGTGACCAAAGATAAGCCAACAATCTACAAAGGCCGCGTACCAAGAAACTCTGTTGTTATTCCTGGAACAATTAATAAAAACTTCGCCGCTGGTGAGTTTGGAGTGCCTGCCGCATTAATTATTGGTGAACGCACAGAAAGTACAGACAAGAAAACCTCTTTAAATAGTGCTTTGAGAGAGTTTGAGGTTTCAGTCTAGTTTAGCCCAGACTTACTTCCAGCTTATTTTGCTTAAGCCTATTGATTACCTTAAAATATTAGCTCATGAGTAAGTTAATATTAGTTAGTCTATTTTTGTTTTCATCTATAAGTTTTGCAAGCTATGAGCCACCATGGGCTAAACTTTGCCAAGGCCGACTCACTAACAAACAAAACTTATATGAAGTTTATCACGACTGTATAGATTTATGCATGCTCACTTCAGTTGAACACAAACATTTAAAAATGAAAGAAAAACACAGGATATGTACTTACTTTACAGCTAAGCTTCATAATAAACAATCCCGCTCTCTCGATGTTAAACAGTCCCTTGATAAAGGCTTAAGGTTTTGCACTGACCAAAAAATTCATAAAAATGGCGGCCACTGGCTATATGTTTCAAGACAGTGCAAACGAATTGTTTGCGAAGATAAGTCTGAAGATATTCAAAGGCGAAATGCCACTTGCAAAACCATGAACAACCATTTAAATAACGGCCGTCTAATTGAGGCCTATCAAAAACCTACTGAGTCAGATAGGCAAAGACGAGGAACTGTCCCAAATACCCTCCTTAAAGAAGGAGAGCCAACAGCTCCGCTTGAGGAAACTCCTGCTCAACCTGTTGAAAATAGCTCTGCGCCGTAATTTTTAGATTTTGTTTATCATTCTACTGCAAGCTTCGCTTAATAAGAACTAATTAATTAAGTGCTTAAAGTGATCCTACTAGGAACTTCAGATAATATCGCATCGTCCAATGGGGACGAAGCGCTATTATCTGAAAGCTTTTGTTTATCGCCCTTACATGAGCTTCGCTCATACGGGCTAACCGGCTAACCCTTGATACTCTCATAAGGCTTTAGCTTTGAGTAAATTTGTGCGGGGATATAGCTGGCTAGAAATGTAATTACAAAAGCGGCGCCCAGGATAATTGCTAAATGGGTGGGCCTGATCCCAACTGGTATTGTGCAGTCATAATAGTAGTCTGGTAAAACACAGGGCTTATAAAATTTTAAAAACAAAGCCAACCCCAAGCCTATTAAAAAACCGGCG
>CALLBC010000051.1 GCA_938001965.1 uncultured Bdellovibrionales bacterium
ATCGATCTCTAGTTAATTTAAACAATGGCTGCTGCAAGGCCTTTTCTACATTTACTTTATGCCCTTCTTTCGGTTGTTGATTGAGCCATCTTAAAGTCTCCTCAACATCAGGAAATAAAATTTCGTCATCGATAACTGGAATATATAAAGGCATTAAGCCAAGCAACCCACGTAATGTTGAATATTTATAATCTTGTACTTGAAAGCTCAACTTTACTTCAATTGAGTTTCTATAAATATATTTATAAGCATGTAAATAATAATGATAAGTTTGCAACCCACATTTAAAATAACGACTTCCATAAGTTTGATTAATCCTATTTGCTGCTTTTGATATCTTCCTGCTAGTTTCTCTCATAAAGTACTGCATTGCTTGACTCATATTATTTTCTGGAAACCTGGCAATAAGATGAAAGTGATTATTCATTAATATAAAGGCATGAATTTCTACACTGAATGCATGAACTAAAAAATATAAGTAATCCTCCATTACTACCCAAACATTATCAATATCCAAAAACCACTCGCGGTTAATACTACGAGCAGATATATGATAAGGAATCGTTGGGTCGTGATTTGTAACTTTGCGAGGCATGACGGAATTTGATTACAAAGCAAAAGTCAACATGAGCTCTTATTTACATTAGGCCAAAGAAAGTTATGTTCGAATAACGCATAGTTGCTACCCTAGGGAAGCAGGTACCTTTAAAGTGGGCGTATATGGATCACTCTTTTGATATCAATAACTTTATGCCTCATGGGCACTGTTACCTTTGGAAACCTGAAATCCTGTGGATGCATGTTGGCTCTGACTTTCTTATCGCATTGGCCTATTTCTCAATACCTATTGCCATGAGTTACTATGTGATTAAAAGTGAGCATAAGGGACCATTATTAAGCTGGGTTATTGCACTGTTTGTAGCCTTTATCACACTTTGTGGCCTGACCCATGTTATGTCCATTTGGACTACTTGGAATCCTAACTATTGGGTTGAGGGAGTTTTGAAAACTCTAACGGCCTTAGCCTCAATAGTGACAGCTTCTGCTTTATGGCCTTTAATTCCTAAGGCTTTAAAAATTCCATCACCAGAGTCGCTTAATGAAGCCAATAAACAGCTCAATGAGCTAAACAGTAGCCTGGAGCAAAAGGTTAAAATACGTACTCAAGAAATTGAAAGTAAATCGGAGAACTTAGAAGCAACAAATCGTCGACTACAGTCTTTTCAAGATATGACCACAGGTCGCGAAGAGCGTATGATTGAGCTAAAAAAAGAAATCAATGAGCTTTGCAATGAGCTTGGGCACAAACCACGCTATGATATCCCAGAGTTATGATGTTTAAAATATGTTAATACTATTGTTTTTAATCTTAATTATAATTATTTGTTACCTTATTTTTTGTCTAATAAAAATACACTACTTTTTAAATGTAATGATAAATAATATTCAACTTGATAAATACAAGAGCAGTTCATCTAACACAAAAGAATTTAAATCAACTTTACTGAAAAAGCTAAATCACTCAATTACTCAAATCTACAATACCCATAATCAAGAAATTAACTTATTAAAATCAAATATTGAAAGTACTATTAAAGATGAAGCTTCTCGGCAAACTGCGATTTTAAATATTGCCAAAGATTTTGAAGATAAAAAAATTCAACTAGAAAACGAGATGCTACTACGTTTAACTTTTGAAAAAGAAAAAGATCAACTTCTTTTACAATTAAAAGAAAAATCCGGGTCTCTTGAGGCTATTGTTGATTTTATGAACGAGGGCCTTGTTGTGTCTGATCTTTCAGGAGTTTTTTTAATTTTCAACCCATCAGCAGAGGAAATAATGGGTGTTTCTCCCACAAAAGTAGGGAAAAACCATTGGGGTCATTCGTTTAAACTGTTCAAAGAGGACGGCACTGAGCTCACAAAAGATTGTGACCCTATTCAGCTAGCTATTAAAGAGAAAAACTATAAAAATCAAATTATTTTATGTAAAAACGAAAAATACCCTCAAGGAATACTACTTAACTTTAACTCTAACCCTATCTACAATAAAGATGGTAAACACTTTGCTGCCATGGCAACCTTCAGAGATATTAGCCAAGAGCGAGAACAACAGGTCAAAATGGAGAGTTTAAATTCTGACCTTCTAAGAAGCAATCAAGATCTGGATCAGTTTGCCTATGTAGCCTCTCATGATTTACGTTCCCCATTAAGAGCCATAAAACAATTAAGTGCTTGGATACTTGAAGATGAAAATAATAAACTTACTACTGAATCAAAGGAAAATTTTGAACTGCTTCAATCACGCACCCAGCGTCTTGATAGTTTACTTGATGCCTTACTTAAGTACTCGCGAGCAGGTCGTGCTTCACAAGAAATATCAACGGTTGATGTTAAAAATATAGTGAACAACATTTTTGACGGACTTCACAACCCTAATAATATTAAAATATTAACATCTCAACTTCCCAGTTTTAAAACCAAAAAGACTCCATTTTATGTAGTTATGCAAAACTTAATTGATAATGCCATCAAACATAATGATCATGAGAAAGGAGTTATTACTATTAGTTGCTCTGATAAAGGCCACTTTTATCAATTTAATATTCAAGATAATGGACCAGGTATTGAAGAAAAATATTACGATAAAGTTTTTCAAATTTTTAAAACCTTACAAGCTCGTGACAAAAAAGAAGGGAGCGGCATGGGACTATCCATTGTTAAAAAAATTATTGAAAATCAAGGTGGTGAAATATGGCTACAACAACCAGACAAAAAGCCTGGTGTTATATTCAGTTTTACTTGGCCGAAGACCCTATAAACCATTTAACTCTAAATTATTATAGCTTTATTGCAGTAGCTTGGGGCTTGATCAACTAGAACATAATCAAAGCCCTTTAAGAGGCTTTTGAAGAGTAATGCAACAACTCTAAGCATTAAAAAAAGCCATATTAACCCCACAGCTATGGTCAATTTTCTGTAAAGCTTAGTATTTATTTCAAAGACTTATATAGTATTTTAGTTTACTATATAGATTGTTGAATTAATACGTTCACCTATGTACATTCCCCAGTTGTAGAAGGAGCTCAATAAATATGAAAGCTACTATTTTAATTATTGATGATGATATTGTTGATACAAAAGTAATGTTGAAGGCTTTAAAAAAAAGTAAAATTTCTAATGAAATTATATGCGCAGAAAATGGCGAAGAAGGCCTTGAAATATTACGCAAACATCAGGATGAAAAAACTTTTGTAGTTTTATTAGACCTCAATATGCCACGAATGGATGGCCATGAGTTTTTAGAAACTATTCGTGCAGACCATAACTTAAAATCAACCATTGTGTTTGTAGTAACCACTTCAAATGATGATATTGATAAATGGAAGGCTTATCAAAAAAATATTTCTGGCTATATTTTAAAAGAGAATGTTGCTGAAGACTTTATTAAAAAAATTATTATGCTTGATTACTTTTTGCTCGCTGTAGAACTCCCCCCTAAGATTAAGCCAAAAATTAATGACGGCCATTAATGAACTTAAGAGAGCAATTAAAAAATAAAACCATGACATTTCATAAAGCTGCTGAAGAAGCATCAGCCAAATATGCACCTATTGACAAACCAAGCGGCTATTATGCATTTCTTTGCTGCATGCATAGAATGTACACCAAGTACTCCACAGCTCTTGATAAGGGTTCTGCCATAATGAAATTACCTCCCAGAAGCCAACAAATAATTAAAGCTCTCAAGGTAGACATAAGCGGATCCCCCAAATATAATCATTTGCCTAAAAATAGTACTACTTTACCTTTCATAAGTGAACAATCGCTACTAGGGATCTCTTATGTGTTTGAAGGCTCTGCTCTAGGCTCACATATTTTAATAAACAGAATTCCAGCTGAGGCTGAAAGTAATTATTTGAAACGACTAGTAAAAGAAACTCCACTGAGATGGCCACAAACAATAAAGTTTCTTTCAAACATTGAAAATGACTATACTCCTGCTATTACTGAGGCCTGTAACGTTTTCAAAGACATCGCTGAAACCATGAAGGAATTATCCATTGAAATCAACTAGCTTAACCAAAGAAGAAATGGAAGCTTTATATGCTAATTGCGATAAAGACCCCATACATACCCCTGGAGCCACACAAAAGTTTGGCGCACTTATTGCTGCTGACCCTAATACTTTTATGGTCACTCATGTCTCTGATAACCTCTTTGATTTTCTGAATATCAAGCCTGAGGTCGCTATAAAATCTAAACTTACACAGCTTTTCACTGTTAAAATAATACATGATATTAAAAATGCACTAGCAAGAGACACCCCATCTACACAAAGAGAGCATGCATGTTTTTTAACAAAGAATGGCCGCAAACTAGACATTTATGTTTTAAAATCAATAGAGCATATTATTATTGAGCTTGTCCCGGTCACAGAAAGCAGTGCTAGCTACTCTGAGGTTCTAGAGAAAATTCGCTGGCTTTTGGCTAATGTCACATCACTTCCAAGTACTGAACAAACCTTAAGTGAAGCGGTAAAACAATTAAGGGCGATTAGTCGTTTTGATATGGTTATGGCTTACCGCTTTAGGCCTGACGGCTCTGGAGAGGTCATTGCCGAGTCTAAAAATAGCTTTAACAAATCTTACTTAAACTTAAGGTTTCCTGCCTCTGACATTCCTCAACAAGCTAGGGACATATTTCTTAAATCACCCATTCGTGTAATTGAAAACGTCACTAATGATACAGCCGGGCTTATCTCAGCTAGTAAGGACATTCCTCCCCTTAATTTGACTGCAGCCATTTTACGAGGTGTACACCCCGTTCATATCCAGTACCTAGAAAATATGGGCGTCAGGTCGTCAATGACTTTACCAATTATTATTGAAGGGAAACTTTGGGGACTATTTGCTTCTCATCATTACTCTGAGCGAAAAATTTCATCGGAAATTATTAGTGCTTATGAAATTGCAGGGAAACTATTAAACCTAGTGCTAGAATATGCCATACGTATTAATAAATCAAATTTAGAAAAAAGTTTTGTTTTCAAAAGTGATGAACTTATTCTCCTTAAACCAAACCCCCTTGCCATTGATAATTTTTGGCAAGTGGCTGGCCCAACCTACAAAAGTATTATCTCTTGTGATGGCATTGCCTATATAATTGATGGTAAAGTTTTCAAAACTGGAGATTGCCCTACTGATGATCTTTGCCTTAAGTTAGTTAATAAAATAAAAAGTATATCTAAAAACACTATATTTACATCTGAAAAGCTTTCTGAACTATTACCAAAAACTAACTTTGGCAACACAGCTGGATGCTTATCTCTGTTACTTTCAGAAAGTGACCCAAGTGCGTTTGTAATTTATTTTCGTAATTTAGTTAATAAAAATATTAATTGGGCTGGCACTCCTGAAAAAAATATTATATCCACCCCAGAGGGCTTAAAGCTTAACCCTAGAGATTCATTTAATAACTACATTGAGTCTATTAAAGACGCTTGTGACTCGTGGGAAAATAATGATATTGAAGTAGCAACAAGTTTACTATCTACTTTAAAAATTTCATTGGCTAATTTAAAAAATAAAAAAGCAGCCGAAACTTCTGAACATAAAAAAATGGGGTTAATTACAAAAGAGCTTAATCACCGTGTAAGAAATATTTTTTCACTGATTAGATCTATATCATCACAGTCAAAAAACTCAGCTGATTCCATTGAAAACTATGCAAAAATATTAGAAGAAAGAATATTGTCCTTGGCTGGAGCCCATGACTTGCTCACTGAAGGTAAAAATGACAAGGCCTCTATTATTGATTTAATTAAAATTGAGCTTAAGCCCTATTTAAGTGATGTAAGAATGAAAAACAGTTACTCTGGTCCAGATCTTTTTTTAAAGCCTGATATAACTCCCACACTAATTTTAATTTTTCATGAACTAGCTTCAAATGCTGCAAAGTATGGAGCTCTTTCTACAGCAAGAGGAAAAATTCAATTAAATTGGAGCATAGAGGACAATGGAGATTTAAAAATTATATGGCAAGAAAGCAAGGGGCCAAAGGTTATAACTCCAACCAAAAAGGGCTTTGGACGCTCTATTATTGAAGGTGCACTGAGCTATCAACTTGAGGGAAGATCAGAGCTGAGTTTCCATGAAGATGGTGTACGTGCTCAGTTTTGGATTACCCCTGTACATTTCACACTTAATAATGAAAGCAATCATACCCCCCACCTTGCACTTCCTATTAAAAAACAAACATCTCACGGCCTTAAATGTGCTCTTGTTCTTGAAGATAATTTTATAATAGCTCAAGAGCATGAAAAAATATTACTCGAAGTAGGCTTCACTAATGTGGATTCAGTTGGCCAAGTCAATAAAGCTCTCATTCTAATTGAAAACTCTCACTATGATCTCTGTGTTTTAGATATTAACCTCAAAGACACAACGAGCCTGGAAGTGGCTAAAAAAGCTATTGAGAAAAACCTCAAGGTTGTTTACTCAACAGGCTTATCAACAATAAAAAATGACTTAAATGACTTTCCGGTAGCACCTTCCATTACCAAACCACTAACTTCACAAAAACTAATGGATGTGCTAGATGAAGGTTAATTCAGTATTAAAGAAAAATATTTTAATCCAAGAGGATGACTTTCGGCTTGCCTCTACCTGGGAGAGTGAATTTATTAAACTAGGGCATGTTGTAACTATTGTTCAAAATGCAACAGAGGCTAAATTTGCTATTTCTAAATGCAAGTTTCATTTAATCATTGTAGATCTATTATATAAGCACGAAGGAAGATTCACACCCGATGGCGGCCTCATCACAATTGGCCATTTGAGAGCTAAGTGGAATGATAAAAGCCAACAATGGTACAAACATGTCCCTGTGATTGCTGTGTCTACAGAGTCTCCAGACTGGGCCAATGTCGTCTCACCATTAAAAATGGCTGAAAATTTTGGCGCGAACTTAATATTTAACAAGCCTTTTAGTGCTGCTGAATTAGTTAAAGTTGCAAGGCCTTTTTTAGAACAAAATTAATCAGCTCTACTTTTATGTATTTTGTGGGAATCCGAAGGAGTCTAATGGATAGCTTTTGTAATTCTGATTTTTAAGAGTTTGGCTATTTTGGCTGATCACCATCACCTTACTCAGAAAGTCTTCACAGATTTTTTCCGTACAATAATATAGGCTTAACCCAGTCCACCAACTTTTTAAACTTATACCAGTATAAACTCCTGTTAAATTTAAAACAAAACCTTGATTATCAACTTTTGTTAAATTTAAGTTAAGGCCTATAATATCTGGATATTTTTTTACAAGCATACTTAGGGTATGGTTCATGTAATTTTTTAAATACCCTTCCGGCATAAAATTAGTATATTTTATTTCATATTCCATTTTGCATCCTCCTGATTTTTAGGGTTTGCTGGAGCTCCCCTGCCTGGGAAGAAGTGAAATTCTGAGGAGAACTCCAGCACATTTTATAGAGAGAACGACCTAAAGTGTTGATACCTTAGATGGCCATCTAACTTTTAGTTTATTTAAAGTTTCTTTGGTAAGCCCACCAGAAGCTAAATTATTTTTTGCCTGAAAACCAAGTACAGCCTTTGATGTTTGCCTACCATATACACCATCAATGGGCCCTTTATAATAGCCAAAATGAGCTAGTCGACTTTGCACATCTTTAATACTACTGCGTGACGCATTAGTATTACAAAGAATTGGGCGCCACTCAGAAAATGACTTTCTAGTTAACCTTTTTTTGTATACGGTTTTATACTTAGCAGGGATCACATATTTATTTTGTGTGGCTGGCTTTGCAAGAGCTTTTACACTCACTGTTTTGTAAACAGCGGGCACCTCTTTTTTAATAACTCTTTCTGGGCTCACTAGCTCTCTAACTGGCATTGTTTTATACTGTGCAGGTATTATTTGCTCGCGCACCGAGGCTTCGCTCACCACCACCCTCTCTTTAATCGTTTTATAAACAGCAGGCACCTTCGTAAAGCATAATATCTCACCTGTCGAATTTTCTACTTTTTGGATAGGTCCACTTCCTTTTTTCCAAACTGATCTTTCGGGAGTCACCAAAACTCTTTTACTAACAGTTTTAAACTTGGCTGGTACTGGTAGTAGCTTTCGAGCCTCATCTCTTATCAAAACTTTTTTATTAGTCACCTTATACTTTGCTGGAATAACTTTTGTTCTAGTATAGCCATCTTTAACCATTACTTGTTTGTTAATATATTTATACTTTGCAGGCACAGCCTTAATAGCATATGTTTCTGGCTTTACCATAATAGTCTCTGCTTGTTTTTCATACACAGCAGGAACAGAAACACGAGTATAACACTCCCCAGTTTTTGGGTTTGGTGGTAATTCGCCATTTACACTTGTATTGCCTTCAAAACCTACGATTAGCACCGCTACACTTATTATTATTACTAATTTTAACACTCAATTCCCCCTTATTTATTAACTTGTTTGTTGTTTAAATTGTTACTTTGCTTTGGTTTACACCAAACATATTGTCATCAATAGATGTATTTCCAGATAACTTAATATTGTTATAAGTATTTATCTTTTGATTCACTATTAACTCGTTTGGCAAAAATATATCAGTGCCATCTGGCTTAGAAATATGGGTAAATAATGGACCTACTGCAATCACCCGTCCTACCTCTCCCAGCACTGACACATAGTTTGTATTTTTAAATGTATTTTTCAAATATATACCTGAAACTAAGCTTTTTGCCAGAGGCATACAGCCTAATCCAAAAGCTAATACTGTAACAACACAAATTGAAACTAGAAGCATTTGAACAATATTTGTTAATAAAGCGGTTTCTAACTGAAGTTGTCCTAAGGCCAGAACTACTCCTATGGTTACAATTAAACTAAATAGTGCAATTGATATAACTCCAGAAATAGAGGGCATAAACCGACTTATGGATTTTTCAAAAAAACTACGCGCCATATTGGCTAAATAAAAACTCAAGCCCAGCATAATGGTGGCGGCAAAAACATTTGGCACATAGCCTAATATACTATTTATACCTGCTGATAGACCCGACAGCTTTAATGCTTCAGCAGCAGAAAGCAAGAACACAAAAAAGGTAAGATAAAAACCAGCTCCACTGATTAACTTGGCCAAATCAAACTTAGCGTTAAGGTTAGTTAGCCCTGTGCCACCAAAAACTTTCTCAGAATATGTATTTAAATTTAATTTATTTATTAAAAAAAATATAGATTTTCTAACAACTCGAGCACAGAAATACCCAATAAAAAGTATAAATAACCCTGCCAACAATTGTGGTAAAAAACTAAATATTTGGTCTACAATGCTCATTAATGATGACACTAAACTCTCTGACCATAGCTCTAATGAATTCATTATGCTTCTCCTTCTGTAAATAGGTTGTGCGTTGAATCTTTGAAGCTACTCAAATATTCAAGTACAACTAAGTTAATACAATCTTCATAATTAAATTTTTCTTTTTCTAACAACTGGTTAGCTTTACCAAGAGGCAAACCTATTTGATTAATATCTAAGTTTAGATAGTCGTGTAGCTCTTTTAAATTTAGGCTTTTATTTTCTGTAGAGTTATTATTATATGAGTAGTTATTGAGATTCATCTTTCCCTCCATGGATCGTTGACACACAGAGAGCTTTTACAATATGTGTGCCAAGATAAGCCTTCACTCTTTTTGATTTCAAATATACTCTCTTGTCATTTTGACAAGAGAACCGGTCAAAGGGACTCATTACAGTATTTATACATTTTAGTTTAGCCCAACAACTCCTTTGCTCCATGCAGGACTAAGGAATAGAATAATTTTGATAAATATACCCACCCCCACTCAAGTGCCACATATTACTTGTCCAAATAAAAACTAAATAATTAATAATTATTTACTTCAATTAGTAGTTGCCTGTTCAACCCCTCAATATATACTTCTTTTATGTTTTCCACGTGTTTTTATTATGGCAATAATCAAATTTATTTTGATCAAACCACAGATAGAATTTTCTCTATAAATTCTTCAGCAAAAATTGTTCGCTTTACTAATATTTTTAACCTTTTATCAACATTACGTTGCTATGGGCACTTTATTGAAAAAACTAATGAAAGCTACCCTACTCATATTTTTATTGATGAGTTACCCGGCTCAAGTAACTATCTAAACTTTATTGCTGTATTTGACCGCCTCCGCCTAGAAAATCATAACATTTATGAAGTTAGTGTCGTTCCTATTTTTACAAGTGCTTTAGGCGCAGGTGACCGTAGCTCAGTGCTTGAACTTGAGTACGTTTACCAATTTATAGAAAGTAATAATTTTGAAATTTACGATAATAATTTAAATGAAAAGCTCTTAAATTAACTCAGCTTTGATTGCATAAAAATTACCTGCATCAAAGACTGAAAAAACCATCAATTGACTAAAACTATAAGAATTGGTATAAATCCGGTTTACAAAACTAAATATTTTTTGTGTTAACTAACTTTTTATTATAGGAGTTAAATTGGGAACTCATCAAGACGATCATATTAATCAAATTAGAAAGATTGTACTTGGTGACGAGATACAATCTTCACATAATAAAATTAAAAAAATTGAAACTAGCTTAAATTCCAAACTTGATAAGCTGAAAAAAAACTTAGAACTTACTGAAACTGAACTCCTCAATGACATCGACTCAATGATTAAGGAGCAATCTAACGAGCAAGAAACCTATACCCAACAACGCTACGAACAACTTAGGCAAGACCACCACGAACTGATTTACAGGAAGTTTGAACACTCTAAAGGCTATATCAAAACACTACGTGGAGAGTTTAATAATTTTCAAAAAATACAAAATGAAAAACTTAATAAACTAAAAATAGAGATCAAAGCCATGAGATCCCAACAGGATAAGTTTATCACCAAAGAAGAGATGGCTGAGTTGTTCTCCAATTCAAGCCTCTTTTTTAAAGACAAAAAGTAAATTTAAAACACTGGAGATACCTCTATTATGAAGGACCATGATATAATTAGTGATGAGCTCTCAAGCCTAAAAACACTTTTACTCACTGACGACCGCAATAACTTTCAAGAACAGCTCATTCAAAATAAAAAAGATATTCTAGATACTATAAATCAAAAGATAAATGAACTTAAACAACTTAACAATCATTTCGACATAAAAGTCACTGATTTAAACCAAATCACTGAAGATAAACTTCAAAAGCAATTAACTAATGCAATACTCAATAGTGGTACTTCCTTAACAAGTAGCTTTGATTCAAAAATTGAACTTCTTAATAATAAATTTGCAGAAACAATTCAAAAAATTAATAATGACTATGCAAAATTAAATGCAAGCCAAAACGCGCAAATAAGCAACATAGAAAGTACTATGTTTGACAAGCTTAAAGATTTAGATAAATCGCAAACACAAAAAATGGACTTTCTTAACTTATCTCTACAAAAAAACATGGACTCAACCACCAAGCAGTTGATCGAACAAAATAAGAAACTTGAGAGCATAAATAACCTATTTATGGAAAAGATCAAAACCATTGAAGAACAACTTACAAGTAAAATTGAACAAAACTTGCTATATTTTGAGAGTAAACTCAAGCTTCAGTCGGAGGCTTTGTTAAATACTAAAGCTGACCTTAGCCAAGAGTTTACTTCATCCAATAAAAAAATTACTGATTCGTTTAACAATATACTCCTCACTGAAAAAAACCAAACCAGTGATCAGCTAAAAGGCATGCAAGCTCTTATCACTGAATACAAAAGTATGGCTAAAACTCAAACTGATGACCTTCAAAGAGTAATTGCTGATAATTTAGAATCTCTATCTATGGACTTACAAAAAAAAATAGAAGAAGGCTCACTTCAACAAATGCAATTCACTCAAAAAATTTCTAAGCCTGATTTTCTTGAAGAGCAAACAAATAAATTCATTACCAATCTATTAAATAAAAAAGTTATTGAAGACCCAAATTCCATGGCTGCAATTATTAGCCCCATATTAAACCAAGCTCTTATGAAAAGTAGCGCTAACGATCGATTAAACATCACTAAAGAGCTAAGCCCTTTAATAGCGGTGGAGTTGAGTAAACTCAACGAAACTTTACCAAAAAACCAAGACCATTTAACTCAGTTAATTTCTGATAATTTACCTCAAGCCATTGAACTTCAAAACCTCAATAACACACCTCATTTACCTAATAGCCTAGCACCGCTCATTGGTAAAGGTCTACAAGCGCAAATCAATGATGAAAAAGATAAAATTGTAGACGCACTTTACCCAGTGATCGGCTCTACTATCTCAAAGTATATGGCAGAAAGTATGAAAGAGCTTGTCCATAAAATTAACACTAAAATTGAAGAAGCCCTTTCATTTAAAAAATACTTTAAAAGGCTAAGAGGCAAAGCATTCGGCAATACTAATTCAGAGCTAATCAATGAAGACTCTATTAATGCTGACCCCCAATCTATTTACCTGATTCACAAAAAAACTGGTGTTGTGATCTTAGACTCCCATAAAGATGGAAGTGAAAACTCACAAAAGCATATGGTGGGTGGAATGTTTTCTGCCATTACTTCATTTGTGAATGATTGGATCGAAAAAGAGGGGGAAAATAAGGCTGTGGATAGCATTGAATACGGTGACTCCAAAGTTATTTTTGAAGCCTCTGGTAGCTTAATCATCGCCGTAGTCGTTAATTTTGGAGATACTCACACCTTGAGATCACACCTAAGAACTCAATTAGCAGACTTACATCTTTCAGAACACAACTTTATTGAAAACTTCAAAGGCGACACTCAATCTGTCCCAGAACGAATTAAAGACCTTTTTAAACCATTATTTATTAACTAATTTACTTTTGTTTACATAATGCTCTAAGACGAACAAGTTTTTGCTTAAGTAATTTTATTTAATGTTTATAATACGAGCATGAGCAAACTGGTTAAAAAAATATGCCTAATTGGCCCCGAAGGAGTTGGTAAGACTAGCTTAATTAAGCGTTTTATTGATAACTCATTTGATGAAAAGTACCGTTCTACTATAGGTGTTCAAATCAGCCAAAAGTTAGTTGAACTTAATGCTGATCAATCTGTAGAGCTTATGATATGGGACCTAGAAGGCTTTGACATATCTAAAGACTACCCAATGTCTTACTTACTAGGTGCTGCCACTTTTATTTTTGTTGCTGATATTTCAAGACCAAACACTATAAGTGAGCTAATTAGTATTTACTCCAGAATTACCCCCAACACAAAAATTGAGGTAGCACCACTTATAGCCATTAATAAAATTGATTTAGTTTCTTCTAGTGAACATGAAACTGTGATTAATAAATTAAAGGCATCCACAATTTTTAGCGACATAAGTAGCTTTCATTTAACTTCTGCAAAGTTAGGTGATAGTGTGGAAGACGTTTTTAAATCTATAGCCCAACATATTTACTCAAAATAATGACTAATTTCTCTGTAACTTTTGACCTCAATTTTAACCCGCAAATATGGACACCTGAACTTGAAAGTGAGTTCGAAATAAAACTAAATAAGAACAGTGATCTTCGATCCAGCTTTTCATTTTTATATGCCAGTGAAAAAGTTTTATTTGATATTCAAGCTAAACGAATTCCATCCTGGGAGCTTGATAACGTTACAATTAATAAAAAAAATTACTCTGCTAGTATAATTAAAGACGACAATAGCTCTGATTTAAAATTATTAATCAATTGCAACCAAATTAATTTGTTAGAGCAAAAAATTGCCAAACAAAATATTCAACTTAGCGACCCCTTCCATTGGACGAAAAATTTAAACGATAAAGGCAATTTTGATTTAGACTATTTAAATACCATTTATGAAGCTCTTAAAGCCTCCGTTAAGAATATTGAGTCCGAGTTTTTAGATAAGCCTATTCACAAGAATGCAGAACTTAAACGATTAGACCATGAGGTAAAGGTTTTGAAAGATCTAGTTTTAATGACCAAAAATTATCTTAATCAACGAACTAAATAAACTAAAATTTAGTAATTAACCTTCAAATAGTGTTGATAAAAATAGCTTAAACGTCTTATGACCCAGTCAGCAATAGTCATTTTGACTTGTCACTTTGGACCATTACATTTTTTTTCTTAACGAGCCGGCAATTACTTAACTTAGGGCTGGCATAGGTTTTGAATAATAATTCATTAAATTAATTGTTGGTTAAGCTTTAAGCAATTAATTTTATAAAGTTCAAAACTAATAGGAGGTTAATTTGAATTATAGTATCAATAACATTGAAGGTATAGGACCTGAGTTTGCTGGGCGCTTAAATCGTGCTGGAATTAATACGGTAGATCAACTACTAGCTAAAGGAACAACTGCTCAAAATAGACACCGTATAGCCGCTGAAAGCGGGTGTAATGAGTCTACTATTTTAAAGTGGGTGGGAATGGCTGACCTGTTTCGTATTAAAGGTGTATCTTCTCAATACTCTGAACTTTTACATTTGTGTGGAGTTCATTCTGTCGCAGACCTGGCTGGTAGAGTTCCTAAAAAACTGCACCGCAAAATGCAGCACATTAATCAAACTAAAAATGTCAGCAAAACAATACCTTCACTTAAAAGTCTAGAGGCTTTTATTTTAGAAGCTAAACAGTTACCTAGAATAAACTTTGTTTAAAACCACTAGATGCAAGAAGTCCTCGAGACAGAGCCCCTCCATGGGCTCTGTCTTTACATTTAACCACTAGACGCAAAGTCCCCGAGGAAGAGAGCAATTCTTGCCCCCCCACATTTTAAATATCAGATGTAAGCAATTCTTCTTTTCTATATAAAGTTTTACGACCTATCCCCAAAATACGAGCAGCCTCTTCTTTAGTAGAAGTTCTTTTCATTATTTCTTTTATATATTTTAATTCCAGCTCTTGTAAAGTTAAGTATTGACCTGATTTCAAACAAAATAAGTCTACATAATCTTCATTAGCTTCAGAATGTAAATCTTTTTTAATTTTAAAATCTGAAACCAAAAGGTCATTACCTTGAGCTAAAACAAAGGCACGCTCTAATATATTTTCAAGCTCTCTAATATTGCCTGGCCAGTCATAATCCATTAGATAATCAAAGGTTTCTTGCGGTATATTTTTTTTTACACTCCACTTATCAGATAACTTATTAGCAATAAATGGTATTAAAAATTCTAAATCTTCTTTACGCTTTCTAAGCGGTGGTATAGAAATGGGGATCACGTTTAAGCGATAAAATAAATCTTCACGAAACTCACCGTCAGCTACCATTTTATTAAGGTCTCTGTGGGTGGCACAAACAACTCTGAGGTCCACTTTAACATTTTCTTTACCACCCACTGGCCTTATTAATTTTTCTTGAAGTACACGCAAAAGCTTGGCTTGTAGGTGTAATGGGATTTCACCAATTTCATCTAAGAAAAGAGTTCCACCACTTGAGGCCTCAATCAAACCCACTTTATCATTATTCGCACCAGTAAATGACCCCTTCATATAGCCAAAAAGCTCACTTTCAATTAAACTTTCAGGAATTGAAGCGCTATTCACAGCAATAAATGGGCCATTAGCCCTTGGGCTGTTATCATGAATGGCTCTAGCCACACGCTCTTTACCAACCCCACTCTCCCCACTTATTAATACTGTAGAGTCAAACTTACCAACACGCATAACAGTGTTGTAAACATCTTTAATAACCTGACTCTTACCCACAAAGTTTTTAATTGAACGGCCAGAATAAAGATTATTTTTTAAATTTGTGATTTCACTTTTTTCTAGAACATGCTCAATAGCTTTTTTAATACGGGCAAAAAATAGCTCTTGGTTAACTGGTTTTAATAAAAAATCATAAGCCCCTAATCGCATAGCATCTACTGGCCCTTGAATACTTTCATTGCCTGAAATAAAAACAACTGGCGTATGGCCAAAAGTTTCTTTTAATTTCTCTAAAAGCTCAAGACCAGACATTTCTGGCATATAAATGTCACTAAGCAATAAAAAGGGGCGGTCTGCACTACGGCTGGTTAAGTAATTTAAAACCTTTTGTGGCTGATTAAAAGACCTAAAGGTGAGTCCCATTTTTTTGCACAACATTTCAAGGATTAGCAAATCAGTTGAGTCATCATCTAATAATATGATTTCACAAGTACTATTCATACCCTGATTAAATCATATTTTATAAATAACAAAAGGATTTTTTTTTGTTTAGTCTAGGTAATTGTCGAAAATATAGCCAAATGAAAGAAAGGAAATTTCTTTTAACCTTTCTAGAAGGGCTAAATCCTGCTCATGGCCCTGACTTTCCCCTTCAACTCTGCTTTTTAATTGAGCCAATAGGTCAGCGGCGGCTACCATTCCCAAGTTTTTAAATTGGTTTTTTAGCTTATGCATCAAATAGATAACAGTAGCTTTATTATTAATTTTAAATAGATCAGGGCCAAAACTAATTAACTCAGCATAAGAAGACTGTGTAGAGCTGTACAACTTAAATAGGCCTTCAGCCTCATTGAACTCAGTAAATAAATTAACTAGAGTACTTATTTGCTTGTGACTAACTAACTCCATAAACAAACTTTATTTTTTACCTGTGAAGATGTAAATAAAAAACTTAACTTTAATTAAATTTAAAACTAAAGGCTAAAAAAGTACTCGTCAACTATGAGCTGAAGTCTCAACAAATAGGCTTTTGCATCAGAGTATCTCTTCAGAACTATTTTGTTTAACACTGCTCTAGAAATATTCTCTATCTCTGGAAAGCCAAACATTCTAGCGTTTTCACAGTAATTAGTGAGTTTAGACTCTACAGCAGAAAAATTCTCTTCTTCAAGGGATATTTGCAATAAGGCCATCTCAATTTTGCGTTTTGTCAGGTATGATTTTTGAAGTATCTGAAAGTCACTCCATTCATAATTATTTTCAGAAACCAAAAAACCCTCCTAGTAAGATAGCTGCTGCACCTTAAAGGCTATCAAAAACAGAGGTTATTGACTACATTATTTAAATCAACTGGACTAAGAGGCTTTTTTAAAAAACCCGCAAAGTGAGACGAGGCTTCATCTTTAAAGGATATTTCATCGGCAGAAAAGGCTACAACTGGTATTTTTTTAATTGCTTGGGTTTCAGTAATTTTTCGCGCCGTTTCAAAACCGTCCATGCCGGGCATATTCAAATCCAAAAGAACCAAATCAAAATCAGAATTTTGCAACTTATCTAAGCACTCCTGCCCATCATAGGCACTTTCAAACTTATGATTATTTTTGTAAAAGTAATACTTTAAAATTTCATGGTTATCTTTACAGTCATCCACGATAAGTACCTTGGCCGATTTTATTTCAACCTGAGGAAGCACCTTTAAAACCTGTGGATCAATAGCTTTTTCTCTTTGCCTTTTTTTATCTTTAACCGAATATTCCCACCCCATATATATGGAGGTTTTTGTTACAAACTCCTTAACATTGAGCGGCTTCTCAATAAAGCCATCTGCTTTTTTTAAAGTGGATATAAAAATGGCTTCAGACTTAAATATACTATACAAAAGCACTGAAGATTTAATACTTTTATCTTTTTTAATTTGAGCTAAATATTGATCACCGGAAAGTACAGGCATATTTAAATCAAGTAATACTAAATCTGGTTGAGTGTCTTTGGTAATTTGAAGGGCCTCAAGACCATCTTTGGCGGTAGCCACCTCAAAGCCCAACTCTTGTAGCTTTTTTTTAGTGATATCGCGAATATCTCTTGAGTCATCAACCACCAAAATATACTTACGGCTTTTGATTCTATACCTTTTCAAATCAAAACCTAGGTTCTGTCCCATAGAAGAGGTTTCTGGTAGCTTATTTTGGCTATGCCCCTTATAAGTGGGCAGTAAAATATTCATTGAGGTTCCATTTGGCATACGGTTAGAAGCCCAAATGCGGCCCATATGATACTGGCATATTCGTCGGCAAATGCTTAAGCCCAAACCAAAGCCTTTAGTGTAGTCTTCATCTTTGGACTGCTTATAGGGCGTAAAAATGGCCTCTAGCTTACCGGCGGGGATACCCTCACCTTCATCAGATATAATAATATTTATCATATCATTTTTTGAAACTGGGCTATCATAGTTTCTAACTTTTACTCTAACCTTTGTATTTGGCTTAGAATACTTAATAGCATTATCTAGTAAGTTGGTGAACAACTGTAACATAGACTTTTTATCAGCAAATAAATTAAAATCATTTTCAATCTCTAAGAAAATTTTTATATTTTTATCATTATCAGCAAAACTTAAGTTATTAACTATCCCTTCTAAAAGGTCTTTGCCGTTAATTTTTTCAAAATTTAAGCGCATATTTTTTTTAGACCTAAACTCATCTAAAATGTCGACCACTAAATCTAAAGCCAACTGAGCATTATGCTGAGATCTAATCACTTTCTTTTTGGCAAGATCATTTAACTCATAGACAGGGTCTGTTAACAGAATTTCCATATAAGATTTAATAATAGTGAGTGGACCTTTTATATCATGAGATACCACGGCCAAATGATCATTCTTTTTTCTTTGTTGGACTTTAATATTATCCCATATACGAACCTTACCCAAAATATTTTTTAACGTATTGATTAACTGTTGTTGAGTAAGGTCAGCCTCTACAAAATAATCTTGAACTCCGTGCCGAATATAATCGGTTAAACTAATTTTAGTTTTTTTGTCAGATATAACAATAACAGGTGCAAATAAAAAGTCTTTATGCAATCGAATACGGCGTATTTCTTCGAGACCAGTTCTGTGATCACTTGTATAAAACACAAAACAGTCAGTAGTAGTTTGACTATAATCAGCCAAAGCACTAGCCACAGCAACATAACGGGTCAGGCTTATATTAGATAAATCAACAACTTTGTTATCTCTAACACTATTAAATAATTTTTCAAACCTAAGAAAGCCGGCTTTATCATTTGAAATAAATTTAATTCGAACGCCCACTCATAACCCTTAAAGTTAAATAATCATTATTTAGATAACATATTTTTATTTAGCAAGATCTCCACTTAAAAAATAAATTAAATTAATCTATGATACAATTTTTTGTCAAAACAGCATGGCATCTTGAGTCAAGAACTCACTCAATTGTAATACACAGCTATTTCAACTGAAAAAAAGTGTGCACACTATCTTTTAATGACTATTAAAGTTATACAAAAAGTTAATTATTTTTACTTTTTTGGAGTTTTAATGTCACATAATGATGACCCAACATATATTAACAATCCCATACTAAATATTCCGCACCAATTTCCTGTTGTGGGTATTGGAGCAAGTGCTGGTGGGCTAGAAGCTCTTGAAGAGTTTTTCACTCATATACCTGAAAAATGTGGCATAGCTTTTGTTGTCATACAACATTTATCTCCCGATTTTAAAAGTTTTATGCCAGAGCTTATTCGTCGTATTACCAATATGACTACTCACGCTGCCGAAGAGCAAATGAAAATTGAGCCCAACAATATATACATACTTCCGCCAAAGAAAAACTTAGCCATATCTAATATGCATATACGCTTACAAGATATTAAAAAAACGAATATTCCAAATCGCCCCATTGATTTATTTTTCCAGTCACTTGCCCATGAACTTGGCCCAAGATCAGGGGCCATTGTTTTATCTGGAACTGGCAGTGATGGCTCTTTAGGTATACGCTCTATTCATGAACAGGGCGGAATCACTATGGCTCAGGACCCAAAAAGTTCTAAGTTCGATGGCATGCCTAGAAGTGCAATTGCCACGAACATGATCACCGCATCCGGGCGCCCAAGAAAGTTAGCTGAAATGTTATTAAAGCTAGTAAAAAATCCTAATGCTCTCAATGAAGAGGCCGATTCAGTTTACCCAGGCTCTGACTTAAAAAAACTATTCACTATCATTGAAGAGAAATATGATGTTGATTTTTCGCTCTATAAAAAGCCCACCATACACAGAAGGCTTGCAAAACGCCTTGAACTTAATCGCTGCTCAAGCGTCAATGACTACATTAAACTTATTGAGCAAAACCCTAAGGAAGTGTCCACGCTATACTATGATATGTTAATTGGCGTAACTCAGTTTTTTAGAGATAAAGATGCATTTGCCCTCCTAGAAAACAAAATAATCCCAAGAATTTTTAAAGAAAAAAGAGACAATGCTGAAATTAGAATTTGGATTCCAGCAAGCGCCTCGGGCGAAGAGGTTTACTCTGTAGCCATTTTATTTTTTGAATACGCACGTATAAACAAAAGAAAGGTCAGGTTAAAGCTATTTGGAACAGATATTGATGATGGTGTCTTAGCTCATGCCACTGAAGGCTTTTATAAAAAAGAACTTGTTGAAACTATCAGAAAACCTCTTGTTGATAGATACTTCACCAAAAAAAATGACGGCTACTTAATAAATAATGAAGTAAGAAAAGCCATTGTATTTGCTCGCCACAATATTCTTAAAGATCCTCCTTTTACTAAAATGGATTTAATTTCTTGCCGTAATTTACTAATTTATTTTGATAAAGAAGCCCAACATGATGCTCAAAGCTACCTATACTTTGCATTATCACATGAAGGTTATTTAATTTTAGGCCCTAGTGAAACCTTAGGGGAATTTGAAAAGGGCTACGAAACCATTGATCGTAAATGGAAAATGTACCAAAAAGTGGGCGAACGTTTTTTACCTAAGCAACTGGCTGGCACACGATCGGGAGGTGATGTGGCACAAAGCTTTTCGCCAATCTTCAGGCAACGCACCAACAGGCCATCCAGCACTCAAAGCATGCAATCCGTAGAGATTCGCTCTGCATTTGCCATGCTATTGCATGAATATGTCCCACCAAGCCTTTTAGTGCGTGAAAATATGGAATTACACCACGTATTTGGCGAAGCTGGAAAATACCTTGAAAACAAACCAGGACCGGTAGAAACAAATTTAAGGTATTTACTTAATGAGCGCTTATCACTAACCTTATCTGTAGCTATTCAAAGAGCGAAAAAAGAAAAGGGAAATGTTTCTCACCTTGGTATTTATGATAAAAAAACAGACTCCAACCTCAATTTACATGTGCAGCCAGTGGGCCAATTTGAGGGTTATGATAACTCATATTATTTAGTTATTTTTGAGACTGCTGACAATCAAAACCAAAAAGAAAAACCTCTCCTTAAGTCCAATATTATTGAAAATGCTGATGCCTTTGAGCGTATTAATTTACTTGAAGGTGAGCTCCAAAACACCAGGGAAAACTTACAAGCCACCATTGAGGAGCTTGAGACCACCAATGAAGAGCTGCAATCCACCAATGAAGAGCTTTTAGCTTCCAATGAAGAGCTGCAATCCACCAATGAAGAGCTGCACTCAGTTAATGAAGAGTTATACACTGTAAACACTGAGTATCAAAATAAAATTGATGAACTGACACAACTCACTAACGATGAGGAAAACTTCTTAAAATCAACTCAAATTGGAACTATCTTTTTAGGCAATGATTTGCGAGTAAGAAAGTTTACACCAGCCATTGCTAATGCTTTTAATTTATTACCACAAGACATTGACAGACCAATTGCTCATATAACTCACAACCTAAATATAGACCTCACTAAACTGATTGCCGAGGTCACTGAAAATAATATAATTAAAGAGTTTGAGGCCAAATCCAATGACGGAAAATGGTTCTTAGGAAAAATTATGCCGTATAGCACCAAATTTGGTGACCAAGATGGTGTAGTACTAACTTTTACTGACTCAACAAAAGTAAAGAACATGGAAATGGATAAAATCCATCGTGAACAATTACTCCACTCTGTGATTGAAGATCTTAGCGACGGTTGGTGGGACTGGGAAATTAAAAAAAATCACCCTGCATACTACTTAAGCCCTAAGTTTAAAAACATTTTAGGCTATGAGGACTTTGAACTGGAAAATTCAATTGAAGCTTGGGAAAAGTTAGTGGTGCCCAAAGACTTTCAAGCTCTTGAAATGGCACTTAAAGCCCATAAAGACAATAAAGATCCTTTTGAATTAACAATTCATTTTAAACATAAAAACGGCAAAACCTTGCCACTAAATTTACGTGGAAAAATTATATTTAAAGATGGTAAACCAAACAGAATTATTGGGATCCAACAAAAAGTATGAGTAAAGCAAAAGAAAGTATTTATCAAATTTTAATTATTGAAGATGACTTCATTGACAAAGAGATTATTTGTCGCAGCTTAAACACTATCAACCTAAAGTATAAAGTTAGCCACTTTGATAGCATAAAATTAGCAGAAAGCTATGATTGGATTAGAGGTAGTACTAAATTTGATTTAATTTTTTTGGATTATAACTTCCCAACTGGAGTATCTTCAAACTTTTTACATATTCAAAAAACTATTTTAAATACTAAAATTCCAATTATTATTTTAACAGGCAATGAGTCAGAAATCTTAAAAAAGAATTTTTCTAAATATGAAAATGTAGTTTATTTAATAAAAACTGAAGATAATTACAATAAAATCCCTAGTTTAGTCACCGAACTATTACATAAAAAAATAAGTACAAACTCATGACAAGTGATAATAACGAAGTTGACTTAAACCTCATTGAGCTTTTCAATAAAATGAATAATAAAGATGCTGATGCCATTTTAAGTAAAATTAAAGAACTTAAGTATAATCTTGAGTCCGAACAAAAAACTAACATCTCTCTTCGTACTCATATACAAACCTTAAAAAACCTTTCTCAAAGCACTGAACTACTATCAAGCACTGAGAAAAAAAAATTATCAGTAAAAAACAGTCAACTTGAGTACTATATTGAAGTGCAACAAGAACTAAAAAATAAAAATAAAAAACTCATTGAAAAGCTCCAGCAACAAACTAATGAACTTAAACAATTAAATTACGAGCTTGAACTAAGTAATAATGAGTTAGATCAATTTACATATATTGCCTCACATGACTTAAAATCACCACTAAGAGCTGTTTCATACCTTAGTAAATGGGTCCTTGAAGATGACCAAAGCTCTTTATCAGAGGCTGCCCTTCACAATATGCAGCTTATTCAATCAAGAGTTAAGAGACTTGAGGGACACCTAACCTCATTATTTGAATATTCAAAAATTGGCAGAAGTACACAAGCATCTGAATTTTGTAATATAAATAATTTAATAAACGACATATATGAGATTATCGAGAAACCAAGCCCATGTTCTATTAACTTTAGTCAACTGCCAACTGTTTATGCTCCTTTAGTGGTGCTGAAAAGCATTTTTATGAATTTAATTACTAACGCTATTAAACATAACGATAAAGAGTTCTGTAAAATAAATATTAGCTTTGAACAATTACCTGATTTTTATAAATTTTATGTGCGTGATAATGGACCTGGTATTGAGACTAAAAATCAAAAAATAATTTTTGATTTTTTTAAAACTTTAAAACCTAGAGACAAAGTAGAAGGAAGCGGACTTGGATTAACTATTGTTAAAAAATATGTTAATGGGTTTGGAGGAACTGTGGGAGTGGGTTCATCAAGCACAAATGATGGCACTTGCTTTTATTTTACTTGGCCAAAAATGAGCCCAGAGCAGGATTGAAGCTCCAGGCTATAGAAAAGTAAGTTAATTTATTCTATTTTGAGCTATAGCTTGAGCATGCAAAACCATATCTCGAACATCTTTTATCATTGGTGACTTTGGAAGAAAACCTTCAAGCTCATTTATAAAAAACATTTTTTTTGCAAGCCGTCTTGGATTTGCACGTGAAAGCTGTGTAATATTTGTAATTCCTGCCTCGTGGAACAAGGTGACCATATTGGGCGTTACTCTGTCAATGGAGAGCAATTCTGCACTTGTTGCCCAACGGTTAACTATATTTATTGGAATTCCAGAAACTTTACTTACTTTTTGTAACTTTTGTTCATCTGAACACTTGTGAATCAACTGCTCAATGGAATCAATCCCTGCAAAGGATAGTTTTCGTTCATAAGTCATACCTATTCCATTTAGCTCTGTTAATTTAGTCTTCATATATAATATCCCCTTCACTTTGGCATTCCTCGCCAAGTATTAAATGTTTAGTATTCATAATTATTTTTTTAAATTTTTAAACCTAGAACTCTTGTCACTTTTGGCTTTTTCTCTTCTTCAATTATTGTCATTGAGTCATTAAATTGATATTTGATTTCTTTAGGGTTATAAAAATCAAATTTTCGTAAATTATCTAAACCGTTCAATTCTTTAACCTCAGTAAAAAAACTTTCTTTATTTTTCATTAGTAAAAAACCAAAAGATATTGCTATTAATGGGAGCAAAAGCAAACCCACAAAACCAAGAAAAAATCCACCACCAAGTCCGCAAATAAATAAAAATGCTATAATTATATTTTTCATATTTACCTCAACCATTGGCGACAAAGCTTAATCTGCCCGACCAAATCATTAAAGATGTCTTCACTTAGATCAGCAAATGAATTTCCAACTTTACTACTTACAATTTTTAAACCTAAAAATTTAGCTTCAATCTTAGCTCGAAACTCACCATCTGTTAAAAAGTCATCCATTTTTACTTTAACGTTTGAGACTTCAGAAAAATTTTTTAATAGCTCACGAGTTTCAGATATAAAGTGTTTCTCAAAGTTATAGTTATGATGCTCGTAATCAAACAATTTACATTTCATGTTAAACTCCTCTCATAGCTGTGAATAAAATTATCATTTAAAAATACAGCACTACGGTTAACTCTAGCTGGGCTACTAAGACGATAACGCCTTCGAACCATATTTAACTTTTCTTCACATTGAGTCATGATTTTGTTAATACACAACAGTAAAATAGAGCCCTTTCTTTTTGTGGTAAAATCAACTTTTAAATACTTACCAGTAACCCTGATTTGATAAATGGAGTTTTCATCTTTTGATATAGCTACTTTACAGTTTACCACTTCTGGATAGTCCTCTTCCAATTCATTCAATCTAAAACGCAAATAATTGTTTTCTGCATCTTTAGGCTCAAAATTTGTATAAATTATTTTTCGCTTCATAACTTCCCCCATAAAATAAAAAACTTATTTTTTCAAAATTCGTGCCAAGTCAGGCCATAATAATTTGCACTTTACTGGTAAATACTTGTCATTTTGACTTATTATTGAGTCTTTTTGACAAGGAATTTAAGAATTTAAGTACGCTAGGTGCTGAGCCAAAGAAAATTCATATTTATTTGGAATTTGCATAATTATTTTCTCAGTCAGCTCATTAGCTAGGTTTTCAATATTTGATGTAATTGATGCCGCCGCTAATTCACAGTCTTTAGACATAACTTTATAAATACCCTGCCAACGATTACCTGGTAACTCATCAATAAAAAACTCAACTGTAAATTCATCTGCTAGATTTTCTACCTTACTTTGTAATTTAAATTGATAATCAGACTTAACCTCTAAATTAGTGTTGAAATTCATATTCATCATTATATCCTCCATGATACGGCTCTATAGTTTTTCTAGTTTTTTTGATTTTAGATAACTTCATTTTTATTGCTTTTTTAACTTGTTTAAAAAATTTAGTTTCAGCAGCCTTATACACTGGCCAAACATCCAGCCCCACCTCACTGACACATAAGTCATGGCCCCTATATGATCCATGTAGAGTTACTTTAAAATGCCCTTTTGATTCTGACTTAACTTTAAAATAGAATTTTTTTAAGCCAGGATATAATTTCAAGTTAGTTAGGGCCGATTGATTTATACTTGTTGATACCTGACCACTTAAATACCCTTTTACAGTTAACATAAATTCCTCCGATGCCTTTAATGATTCAAAATATATGCCATTACGTAAATGCGTTGAATTTTCTGCATTAGTCTAGTCCTGGTCATCCTGACATGACTAAGGGGTCATAGTGACTTTTAACTCTGTAATTCTTTTGTCTAGAGGCTCTAAAGATTTTAGATACTTAAAATTAAAAATTTCATGGCACCAGAATTGCTCATTTTAATTATGTAAATTAATCAACTTTAAACAAGGAGAGAATCATGAGTTATAAAAGTCCAGAGTTAAATATTGTAGATAAGATAGTGACTAATATTGATAGAGCTATTACCGATAATATTGGAAGAAATCGAGCCAATGAGCAAAAAATTGATAGAGTTATATTGGAAGAGGATTTTATACCTTATATAGTACCAAATATATATATCGGCAGATCTAACGGCAATAAACTTAGCTTCCGCGAGGGTAATGAATCTTTCTTAAATGTCATTTAGTTTTTTTACGATAAGATACTTCACTGTCTATTATTCACTATGATGTCTTAATTACTGATTAATTAAACTACTTTAACTTTTATAGAAATTTTTTAAACTTCAGCAAGGTGTCTATGTATGGGTTAATACAATTTATCCCTTACTTAAACACCTTAAGAGCTAACCTAAGACATTAGAGAATTTAAAGAGCTTTAAGGCTTGTATTAGTTAACTGTATATGAGCTATTAGATTAGTAGTTACCAATAATTACTAACGGCGGTATAAATTAGAGACTTAATTATCTCAAAAATAGAGTTTGAAACTCTGAATAAACTTCGTGGCTTTAGTCAAAATGTACAATATATGATTACCCTACATACTCGTAATGAAAACGATAGTATTACACTAAGTGGCCAATCAAAAACTTTTGATCGATTAGCTCTCGATATTTTGGAAAAAATTAATAGCAATGATTTTAAAATCGAAGACCTTAAAAATTTAAAAACATTGTATTTTAAAATCGAACCAAGTTTTTCATTAAAATACCTGATTCCCCCAAAGTAACTGAGGTGTGCTAAATTCAAATTGATGTGGTTTCGTAGAAAATCTATCTCTAGTTTACTTAAACAATGGCTGCAGCAGTGCTTCTCCTGTATTAACCATGTGGTTTTCTTTAGGCT
>CALLBC010000052.1 GCA_938001965.1 uncultured Bdellovibrionales bacterium
CCGTTTAATGTTTCCAATTGTTACGCAAACGGAAAACTTTGTGGGATTTGGTGGCCGAGTCTTAGACGATTCTTTGCCAAAATATATTAATAGTTCTGAATCATTGGTTTTTAAAAAATCGAATATCTTTTATGGTCTAAATCAATCTGCTAAATACATCCGAACAAAAGGTTATGTTGTTGTTGTGGAAGGTTATATGGACTTTATCGCTTTGTACTCAAGGGGAGTAAGAAATGTTGTGGCAACTCTTGGTACAGCCTTAACTCCACAGCATGCTAAGTTAATTAGTCGGTACTCCTCAAAGCTTGTTTTATTATTTGATGGCGATAATGCTGGGCAAACGGCCGCCAGGAAAAGTCTAAAAATTTTACTAGAGGCAAAGCTGCTACCAAAAGCAGTGGTGTTACCAAACAAGATGGACCCAGATGACTATATTACTGAAAATGGAGCCGAAGAGTTTCAAAAGCAGATCGCTGCTAGTGAAGACTTATTTTTAATAGTGATGCATGAAAAATTAAAAGGCTATTCGGGGGCTGCCACAGAGAAGGTGGCAATCATTGAAGAGCTGACACCTATAATGCAATCAGTTAAACATCGTGGACTAAAGGAGCTTTATTTGCGTGAGCTTAGTGATCGATTACAGGTTACTGAGCCGTGGTTATTAAAGATGTTTGCAGGCAAGCCAGATGATAAAAAGCAGTTTATTAAGTCTGTAGAAGTGGAAAAAGAGACTCAAGTGGCTCCTGTTAAAGAAGATAAGTTATTGAGCTTGGCCAAGGCACCACGAGATGAAATCTATTTAATTAATATGGCATTAATGTCTAGAGATGGCTTTGATAAGATAATAGAAACAGAAATCTTACAGCAAATATCGGACCAAAATTTATCGAAAGTTTTTAATCAAGCTGCTCAAGTTTATAGACAAAGACCGGAAGACTTTGATAAATTAACCGCCTTATTGGTGAACTTGATAGACCAGCCGTCATACCTGAGCGGTCATCTAAGAGAGCCCTTAAGCTTAATGGATAAAGCCGAACAGTTTAAGCTAATTAATGATTGCATTAATAGTATTAAAAAAAGGCATCTTCAAAATGAATTAGAAGTTTGTAAACGCAATTTAAAGACCAGCTCAAATCCAAATATAGAGTTGGAACAGATTGTGAATATAAAAAAGAGTATATTGGAATTATAGCGAATTAATTTGAGCGACGGGAGCGAATTATATGGCTGGCAAAGTTTCTGCTAAAGCAAAAAATGGTGATAATAAAGGACTAACTGAAGAACAGCAAAATGAGCTAGTTCTTGAGGAAATTCAAAGGTTTATCAAGATATCAAAGGAAAACGGAGAGGTTTCAATTAGTGAAATCAATGAGCTCCTAGCCCCTGAAATTATACTAGCTTCTGTGTTGGATTCTTTCATGAGAGCACTAGAGGTTAATGGTGTAAATATTACCGAAGTGTCAGAAAATAGTGATTCTGAAGAAGAAAGTGATGGCACAAATCTATTTTCTTCAGCCGCTGCTAAAAAGGCTAAAAAAGAAGAAACTAAGGCCAATGACCCTGTAAGACTATACCTACGTAAAATGGGTAGTGTTTCTCTTTTAACTAGAGAAGGTGAAGTTGAAATTGCTCGTAGGATTGAGGATGGTGAGCGTGCCATTGTTCAAGCCATTCTATTTTCTCCAATTGGAGCTAAAGAGATCATTGATCTTGGAACTCGTTTAGATAGCGGTAAAATTAAGTTAAAAGCTATTTTCCGTGGATTAGAAGATGAGGAAACTCAATACGAAGAAAAAGAGTATATTGAAAAAATTCACGAATTAATTGGTCATGTTAAAAAATATGAAAAGAAATCTCAAAAGCACTTTGTGGTAATTAGAGATAACCCAAGAAACTCACCGGAAGTTAAAGCGGCTAAAGCAAAGCTTGTAGATTTAAATACTGAGTTAATGGTTAGCTTTGAAAAAATTAACTTCAACCGTAAAACAATAAATAGAATTGCTATTAAGTTTAAAAACTTAGTTTCAAGAATGACTGAGTTAAGAAAGCGTTTACGTGAAGCGGTTAAGTACACTTACTCTAACGATGTTGAGTCTTTAAAAGCTAGATATAATAAAATCAGAAACAACGAAGATGAAATGCAGGCCATGATTAGAGAGACTGGTCTTAGTTTTAACTCTTTTGTTTCTTATGTGACAAAAGCTGAGGATGCTGAAATTCGCATGAACAGAATTTTAAACGATACACAAATGAATTTTGAGTGGATCAGAGACACTTACACTTCTATTTGGAAAGGTGAGCGCCAGGCTGATAAAGCAAAAGCTGAGTTAGTTGAAGCCAACTTACGTTTAGTGGTTTCCATTGCTAAAAAGTATGCTAACCGAGGATTACAGTTCTTAGATTTAATTCAAGAAGGTAATATTGGTTTAATGAAGGCGGTTGATAAGTTTGAATATCGTCGTGGATATAAATTTTCAACGTATGCAACATGGTGGATTAGACAGGCGATTACTCGAGCCATTGCTGACCAAGCCAGAACGATTCGTGTTCCAGTGCATATGATTGAAACTATTAATAAGCTTGTTAGAACTTCAAGGTTGTTAGTTCAAGAGTTAGGTCGTGAGCCAATTCCTGAAGAAATAGCTGAAAAAATGGATATGCATGTTGATAAAGTGAGAAAGGTTTTAAAAATTGCCAAAGAGCCAATTAGTCTTGAAACGCCAGTGGGTGAGGAAGAAGACTCTCATTTAGGTGACTTTATTGAAGATAAAAAAGTGATTAACCCATCTGATGCCATTGTAAGTTTAAACTTAGCTGAGCAAACAAGAAAGGTATTGGCCACTTTAACTCCAAGAGAAGAAAAGGTATTAAGAATGCGTTTTGGAATTGGTGAAGAAAGTGACCATACTCTTGAGGAAGTTGGGCAAGATTTTAACGTTACTCGTGAGAGAATACGTCAGATTGAGGCTAAAGCCCTAAGAAAGCTTAGGCATCCAAGTCGCTCTCTTAAGCTTAAAACCTTTGCTGTTGAGGGAGCTACAGCTCCTACAGAGGGTTCTGAAGGATCTTCGTCGTCTGAGTCTTAATAAGGCACAATTATAATTTAATATTTAATTAAAAAGCCTCTTAATTGAGGCTTTTTTTATTTATTATTATTTTTGTTAGGACGCCGCCTAGGGAGTTGATTTTATTCATTTTCTAGTGATAATTATAGATCTACCAATGTGGGGGTATAGCTTAGTTGGTTAAAGCATCCGGCTCATAACCGGAGGATCCGAAGTTCGAGTCTTCGTACCCCTACCATTTTTAAATAAGAGTTTTTTGATTTCTCTTCTAAAAAATTAATTTTTTAAACCTTAAATAATTACATACGGTTAGGTCAATTTGACTAGAAGAGTGCATGTAACATCTATCACGTTAAATCACGTCAAATAACAGGGTTTGCAACACTTTGTAGTAGGTATCGTAGTAAGCAGCCTCTATCTACGACAAATTTGTAGTAGGTTAGCCTCACTTCTCTCAAAATAAACATAGAGGGGGGTGGGGTTTAATTTTGTATGTGCTGTGACCATCTCTTAAATAAATTGGGGGGGGGCAGACCCAAGTATTTTTAGGCTTACTTAAGTCTAGTTAATGAAGGTAAATTTGATAATCAATAAACTTACTCCGATGAATTAAGAGAGAGTTACAATTTGCAACAAGAGGTTTGATTATGTGTTATAGATATTTATTTATTGTAGTAGCCATTTTTTACGGGACTACTGTATTTGCAAATGAAAAATTTTGTGACAATCTTGACGGTGTTAAAAAGCTTCGCAGTTTTTTGACTTGCCAAGGCTCACTTCAGCTTGTCGCTTGTGGTGGACTTGGTGGTGCGGCTCTTGGTTATGGAGTATCTAAGGCCGCTAAGTTATATAGTGCTAAGGGTATAACAAAATCTAAACTTACCTCAGAAAAGTTAGCTGAAGAAGCTTATGATATTTGGAGAAAAGGATTAAAACCAGAGAATCAACAGTTAATAAATAAAGTTAAAAAAGATTTAAAATCAATACAGAGTGAAATTAGCAAAATAGAGTCTGATCTAAATTGGAGAAAATTAATGAGTAATGTTCCATCAGAAAATTTTATTGGCGGAACTAAAGAGAGTTTTTTAGGCAAATTGACTAAAGATGAAAAAAAGACTTTTGATAGGCTTGAAGAGTTACGAAATAAAAAGTCAGAGATAAAAACAAAGTATTCACATATTGTGAGGTCAAATGACAGAATTGGTGTACAAAAAGCAAGTATTGAATACCAAAAACTAACTGATAAAAGAATAACAAGAGCTCACAGGCGACAGGCTAAAAAAACGAGCTCTTACGATGTTAGTAAAACAAATGTTTTTGCAGCTGAAACAAAATTAGGTTACCTCTCTGATGATCCAAAGTTAAAAGGTCAAAAAATGCTTCAACTTTCTGTGAAAGCATTTGAGGAAATACCTGATGGAACAGTAGTTTATGGATTGGGTGGTGAAAGAAAAATTAAGGGCATAGATTTAATAGACCTAGATACTCGTGGTGGATTGACTTGGTGGGGACTAAAAGATGAAGATCCAGCTAAATTTAAACGAACTAGAGTCTCAGGGACAATTTATAAGCCTAAATTTGTAAACACGCCTAAAGGACGTGTGGATGTTGCAAATTCTTTTTTTGATGATCTACCAGCTGATTACAAAAAAAAATTTAAAGACCAGGTCAATAATGCACTCAAAGGAAAGGTTAAAGCTAAGACTCCTAGGTTGAGGAAATTTTTAAGAGGACTAAGTGGCCGAGCAGGAATGTTGGCAGGGGGTGCTTTAGGCGTTGGTTTATCGCTGGCAGGTGAACTAATATCTGGAAAGCAAACAGCTTGTGCGGAAATAGGTGATGAGTACATTAATCTAAATAAAAATTGTCAGCCAGATTATTCATTTAACCAGAATGTTTTAAAAACATTAGAAATGAGTGATGGTGACTTGAAGGAAGCACTAAAAACACAAAAAGTGTGTGATTTTTATAAAACTTTACATGATAAGAATTTTAAAAACTATGAAGTGCAAGGTGCGACTTGTGAAGGTAGGAAAATTATAGCTAATGTCAAACATCCAGATAGCAATATACCAATTTCTTATACATTTTTGTTATCTGATAATGGTGGGCTGAATAAAATTGAAATGGATGGCATTTACAATTCAAAAAAAATAACAGTAAACTTATCTTCAGAAAATGAGATGATAACTTCATATAGTGGTAAAATTGATGGTGCCTTAGAAACTGAAAATGTTATAGCTTCAGATATGGCTAAAATGAGATTTCACCCACTTGTTTCGGGAGTAAATAAGCGTATAAAAGATATAAAATTATTTTATCCAGAGCTTAAAGAGTGTTGTAAGTCTGGGTTCCCAGGTTGCAGGGATAGATTTAAGATGGGCAAAGTATCTAGTAGCAATGATAAATCATCAGTGAGAAGTAGAAGAACTAGAGGGGCAAATTAAATTATAATAAGTTCTTATAAAAAGTGAGTTTTATTTTCATATTGAATATAGTAAAATATAAAGACTATGCCAAGTTCCGATACTCAGTTTAAACCTGGTCAAAGTGGTAACCCATTTGGTAGGCCTAAACTTACAAAAGAACAACTTTTGTTTAAGTCTTATGCTAAGCAATATCTTGTTGAAGTTTATGCAAAGTATGGTGGTACTTCATATACAAAATTACGTTCTTTGAAAAATAAAGGCTAGCTCTCTGTTGGCGAAGACTTAATAATTAGCTACGTATTGAAAGCTGAGCACAGTATTAAGTTCAAGTTGTTTATCTCAGAGCAACTTATGAAGTTACTACGCCTATGAAGATATAAATCGTATATAATCTGCAAGAGGGTGTTTTGGTAACTTTTTAGCTTTTTGTATTATTAACGCAGAACTTCCGGTGGAATGACAGCCTTTAATAGTATCTGAAAAATTAAAAACACGATGCTTGCTAAAAGGGCAACTGTACGATCAGGTCTTAACCGTTACATATTAAGCCCCTACCATTAAATTAGCCAGTGGCAGATTAAAAGCAGCTTAACAGCTGTTTTTTTAGTTTAAAGGCATGCCTATTAACTTCATTTACTTAAGTATTTTAGCCCATTGTATGTCCCAACTTCTTTGGTAATTGCAAAACGAAAAGTGGTAAATTCTGAGTGAAAACCTTTGCGTACTCTTTCTTGCATTGCCTGTTGGTGAGATGAATTAGTTTGGGAGTTATGAACCATGTTTAGCATTTTTTTTTCATTTTCCCATATACTAAAAGTAGAAAATGTATTTAATGGTCTCATTGATACAAAAGCAAGTTTTTTACCGCTATGTTGACTTACTTGTTGCTCCACAGGCTTTCCCCATTTAGCAAATCTTCTTGCCTGAAGAATATTTAACTTTGCTAAGGTTAGGGCGGCAACGGGTCCAGGATTACTTTTTAGTTCTGAAAATAGGTGTGCATCGTCAACTTCTTTTAAACTTCCCCAGCGTCGATAGGGCTTCATTCTCAAGTGCCATGAGTCAGAAGAACCAAAAACTTTACTGCACATTAAAAAGTTATCTAAATAGCGTTCATTCTGCCACCAGGCAATAAAAGCTAAAGTATTAAAGTTATATCTTGAAAAGGAAAGAATTGGATGACCAAGCTTCATTGTAAATAGTCTTAATGAGAAATTGAGGCCAGGGGTCCTTTTGATTTTAGAAGAGAAACATAAGGTTTGCAGGGATGATACCATTGAGAGGTTGACTATATGGTAGCTGAAAATCTCACTAAATTTTTCTTTTGATGTATTCATTGTGCTCCCAGCTATTAGGGTTATACAATAACAACTTTGAGTTAGCGAATCAATCAAACACAGTAGTTCTTAATCTAATTAGGGATACATATAATATGACTGAAATTATATACTTAAATATTTTACTTTTTATCTCTCTTATTTTTGGCTCTATTGTCACGCTTAAGTATTTTCTAAAATCCTCAAAAGTTTATAAGTGCTCTGTATACTTTGGCTTTTTTCTTTTAGCTATAGGGTTTCTCTTTGGTTTTTATAAACTTACATTTGCATGGGTTCTAGTTTGTATATTAGGCGGTATTTTATATTTAAAAATAGAATTTAATAATTTACTAACGATGGATACGCTTGCAGGCGGTATACCCATAGCTTTTAGTGTTATTGCCTCAGTATGGTTTTTTTCTGGTACTAATGATTTAAATTTATTGGGCTATGGTAAGGAGTGGAGTTATTATGCAGCTTTACATGGTAACTACTTAGGCTGGTTGTTTGTTGGAAGTTTAGTTATCATCTCTCGATCATTAAAGGGAGTTAGTAAAAAAATTTATCTGTTAAGTTGTTTCTTGTGTCTATTTTCTTTTTTAATGATCGCGTTGGGTATAGATGGTGTGCCTTATATAAAAAGAATTGGAGCGTTTATTGTAATAATACTTACACCATCTTTAATCGGATTTTATTTTTTTTCGTTGCGTAAAAATAGGAACTATTCTTTTTACCTGTCTGGTATGAGCCTAATAGGAATTACTTTTACGATGTTACTAGCACTGTCCAATGAGCTAGGTTTACTCAATCCAAAGACATTTTTAAATGCTCCAAGTATGGTGTCACTTCATGGAATGGTAAATGGCTTAATAGTTATTCCTAGTTTATACCTTGCGATTTATTTAGATAAGAGAAGCACTGAATAGTGGTTTTACGACCTAAGAGCGCGTTGGATGGCCTTAGTGCAAAGTTTAAAAATTGCTCTTTGTGAAGGTATGAGTGTAGGTAGCTGGCATAATACAGAAGCTTTGTGATCAGATTATCATAAGTTGAGCTATAAGTTATTGAAATCTAGTCAATTTTGAGCTTATTACAGGCCCCAGATTTAAAATTATAAAATGCAATATTTTCAATGCTATATAAATCCATCTTGATTTTAGATATATTAGTTTTAATTAATTTAAATTTATTAAAGGATTTTTATGAAGAACTTATTATTAGTTATTACTGTATTATTATTTTCAAGTACTGTATTCGCAAACCATTGGAGTCTTACTTGTGACTTTCCAGCTGGTAACATTGAAATTAGAATTAACAATAATAAAGCAAAAGTAATTGCTCCGTTTGGAACCACTTTACTAAGCTACACAAGTGAATCAGAAGAACTAAAAGTTTATTCTGATGAAGAAGGCACCAGCCTTATTGCACCAAATGTTAATTATGTAATTGGCTCAATTCCAATGGGAGCAAAAGATGAATTTACACTTGAAAAGTCTGGCCCAACTGAGGCTTTGCCTTTAGATTGTGAGACACGCCCAACAATATTTAGAGATTCTGACTTAAACTAAAAATCTCTGAAAGATAGGTGTTTAAGTAATGCCAAAACTATTTCATGTAAGTGAAAACTCTAATATAAAAGAATTCATTCCTCTTCCTCCGCCCAATAAAAAAGCTGGTGTTGAAGATAATGCCGTTTGGGCGATCACTGATTACGAGTTAGCAAATTATATTTTACCACGTGATTGTCCTAGGGTGTGTTATCGAAATGAAAAAAAAGAAAAAATAATTGCCATTGAAAAAGCGTGGATTGATCGCATAAAAAAAACAGAATTATTTTTGTATGAATTTAA
>CALLBC010000053.1 GCA_938001965.1 uncultured Bdellovibrionales bacterium
TTTACATTTTAAAATTTGGGAAGTTCTTTTTTATACCCGCTCTAATCTTATTCTCAGGCTCTGTTCCAGTTGAGTACTTTAATGCATGATTAAGGTATTCATCTCTGGCAGGGCTATTTTTGTTTAATAAAGCCTTTAAGATACTCTGTTCAGCATACTTGCCTAAAAACTTTTTATGCCAAATGTCCTGATTTCCTTTAGGCTCCAAGTTAACATTTTTTAAAAAGTTAAATGGAGTTTCCTTGATTGGTTTATTAAATAAAATCTGAAAAAATGCTCCCTTTGGATCAAAGTACAAAGTTTTGAAACCAGCATCACTCATTTTATATTCGCTATAAACTTCATAACCATCGCTGAGCCAAATTTTTATGTTTTCAGCAAAGGCTTCATAGAACTCTTTATCAGGGATGGTTCCAATATGGCCAGCTTGGCGAGTCATATAAAATTTTCGAACAGCCTTTCTCAATGGGCGAACATTTATATTCATCATCTCTTTGTATCTATGAATCATACCGAGGTCTTTAAAAAAGGAAAAAGGAATGGGAGTCATATTTTCAAATTTTTTAAGAACATACTTTTCATAGGCGAGGGGAGTAAAGGAGAAGTCATTCCATGTTAGGACGATGGATTTTTTACTAGTAATCATTTCATTGACTTGATCTGTAGATAATTTAGGAGTGTTATAACTGCTCATATTAGCTCGAGGTGTATTCTTAACAGAGCTAAGTAGAAGACTTGCTACAAGTAAACCTAGAAAGCTATATGTGAGTTTTGAGCTAAATTTTGGAAAGCGTACGTTTAATGACTCATAAAAGACTAACAGACCCACAACTGTAAAGAAGTAACTAGGAATAAAAAATACACTAACAAGTTTTATTCCCTCATCAGTGGTGCTCATATTGGCAAGTATGGCCATTAGAGGAAGTTGGATTAGCCAACATAAATGCCAATATAACATTTTATTCTTAAGTTTTCCTTTAATTAAAAAATAAGAAGCTACTGTAAATAAGAAGGCAATAGATATTAATGAAAGTCCCCATTGATCAAAGAAATGGGTGAAAGCTATTTTTAATTGATCAATTTGTGTTTTGAACTCTGAGGCTGGTAAGCGCCAGTAGCTTGTTCTGAATACAATCTCTTTAAACCCGGCATAGGTACTGGTGTCGCCCCATTGGACTGGGCTGGTTGGGTTTGCAACGAGGGGTAAATATAAATAGGGCAGTAAGCCAAGAATAGTGCCAGGTATAAAAAGCTTTATTCCAGATACGAAAAGGTTTTTTATTGGCATACGATCAATTAAAAGTAACCAAAGTAAAATAAATGGAAAAAAGAAAACTGCGGTGGAGTGATTGCAAAGAGCTAAACCTGTAATAAGGCCAGTAAAAAAATACTTCTTATTTATTAAGCTTATATACAAAAGCATTAGTAAGATTGTGTGTAAGCTATAAACTTCAATTAATATACTTTGCTCAATAAACTCAAAGGCAATGCCAGCATTTAAAGTGAGTAGTGCTAAAATGATTTCCTTATACTTAAATTCAAAATCTTTCGTTATATGCCTTAAAATCATATAAAAGAATGACAGGCTAGCTGCGCTCATGAGGGCAGAAAACAAAGAGCCTATAAAAGCGGCATTTGAGCTGAAAAGGCCTAGGAGTATGGACCATAACTTAAGAAGCACCGTGTAAAGAGGGTAGCCTGGAGGGTGAGCATAACCGCCATGTAGACTTGCTGCTAAAAAATAGCCAGCATCCTCAAAAGTAATGCCAGGAGGGAGAAGAAGGATATAAAAAATAAAGCTAATTATAAATATAGCTAATGGATAAATATACTTGTGGTTTAGTATTTTCATAGAAGTCTTTATGTTTAAGCATTTATTGTGTTTAAGTACTGATTATTTTATAATTTAAGTGCTGTGAAAAGCAAATGGATTTGTTTCATAAATATGGTGTTTAAATTGTTGGAAAGCTTAAAAATTATATCTAAAAAAATAGTCTTAATTGCTATTTATTTAATCCTGACATCCTCAGTGGTTAATGCCTCAGAAGTAATAAATTATAAGATAAAAAGCGGGGACACCCTATCTTCAATTTTATATTCCATGGGGATTGCTAGTAGTAATAAATTAGCTAAAGAAATTGATACAATCACTAAAAAACAGATTAGAAAGTACTTACAAACAGGAAGGTACTTATATATTCAAAGTAACGGGCCATTCTTAGAAAAACTAATTTTCAAGATCAATACTTTAAAATCCTACGAAATCGTTATTGATAACTCAGAGTTTGCAGCCAATAAAATTAAAGCCAAAGAAATAATAAAAGACACTTATAAAAAAATTGCTTATTTTGATGGAGTTATTACTAAAGAAAATAACTCAATATATAAAGTTGGAAAGGCTAACAAAGATAAATATATTACAGATGACATCATAGATCAGATGGCAGAGATTTTAGGTTGGAAAATCGACTTCGAGAAAGAAGTTCGTTTAGGGGATCGATTTAAGTTAGTCTTTGAAGAGATTTACCATGAAGATAAAAAAATGTATGGCGGAGATATATTAGCTATTCAATATATTCATAATAATAAAAGGAAAAAAAAATCTAGAAAGTTACAAGCAGTTAGGTTTCACTATAAAGATAAGCCGACTTACTTTGACTTATCAGGAGAAAGTGTTCAAAAAGCATTCTTAAGATATCCATTAAAGTTTTCTAGAATTTCATCAAAATTTAAATCTAGGTATCATCCAATACTTAAAAGGTGGAAGGCTCATAGTGGAGTGGATTTTGCTGCAAGAACTGGAACTCCGGTTTATAGTGTAGGCGATGGGCGTGTAACTACTAAAACCTATAATAAAGGCTATGGTCGTTATGTTGTAATTTCACATAGGAATGGGGTTACTACTAAGTACGCTCATTTAAAGGGCTTTGCTAAGGGTTTGCGTAGAGGAATGAATGTGAGCAAGAAGCAGCTTATTGGTTATGTTGGCAGTTCTGGTTACGCTACCGGCCCACACTTACATTATGAGTTCATTAAGAATAATAAAAAGGTAAACCCGCTTAAAGTAAAAATACCCAGTGCTCATCCAGTGGCTAAAGAAGATATGGAAGAATTTAAGTGTTTATCAAATTATTGGAAAGAAATTTTTGATTCACACTTTTTAGTTGATCCTGTAATTGTTTCAAGAAAACCTAAACAATGTAATTTGAATCGCCTGACAAATAGTGGCAAAAAAAAAGTCAATAGATTTTAATTAGGCAGATTGTGCCTTGCCCAGTTCTTACCCAAATCTCTAGATCAACTATTTAAAGTTTCTCTTTTAGCCTCAGTGCACTTACGGCAGCATCGCGTCTTCGCACTTTGTCACCTTTCAGGTGAGCACAGCGCGGATACGCGAAGCGCGACGTGATACTGAGGCTAAAAGAGAAACTTTAAATAGTTGATCTAGAAATTTTAGAACAAAAATTATAAATAGTAACTTTAAAAGAACTTTTTAAGTTAGCCCAGAAAAATCAAATAGATGTGTCAGTGTTAAATTTGAATCTAAGATTCCTTGAGGTTGTGTTTTTCCTCTGAAGATAACAGATAAAACATTGTCAATATTTGCACCTTCTGAGCGTAGGTCTTTAGTGCTAATCACCACTTGTCCACCAGTAGTTATGACGTCTTCAACTATACACAGCTTTTTACCTTTAATCTCGCAGCCTTCAGCAAATTTACATGTGCCATAATCTTTAGCCTCTTTGCGAATAAATGCAACGGGTAACCCAGTCTCTAATGATAGGGCAGTAGCTATTGGTATGCCACCCATTTCAAGTCCAGCTAAGACCTCGGTATCAGGTGGAACTAATGGGGCTAAGTGTTCAGCTATGGATTTTAAAATTTTTGGTTGGGATTCAAATCTATATTTATCAAAGTAAACATTGGATGTTAGGCCAGAGCGGAGTTTAAATTCTCCGCTTAGTTTTGCAATTTCAAGAATAGAGTTTTTTAATTCGTCTTTAGTCATTTACTTCTCCAAGCTGGGTTAAAAGCCATTGTTTATATTTTTTTCCACAGTTTTGTATGGGGATACTAAAAATACAGGGGCAGTCATAGCTGTGTTGGTTTTCTATTTCAGTTTCTAATTTATTAAATAAATTATTGGTGGTTTTTAAAAGTAAAACACATTCGTTACTATTTTCAAATTTTCCATTCCAAAAATAATTGGAAGACATATTGGGAATAATATTACTGCAAGCAATTAATTTTTTTTTTAATAAGTGATAGGAAATACTTTTTGCTTGTTCGGCGTCTTTGGTGGTCACATAAACCAGGCAAAGTTCATCACTCACTGACGGGCCTCAGTGTCTTGAAATACGCGACTACCAGTTGTATTTCTTTGGCCTTGATACTTGCCCTGGTAAGGGTGTGCAGCAGCCTGGTCCATTTTACAGAAAACCAATTGGCAAATGCGACGACCAGCCTCAAGTCTGATAGGTAGAGAGTTGGCATTGTAAAGCTCTAAGGTAATTTGCCCTTTAAAGCCAGGATCAACCCAGCCAGCATTTTGAATAAATAAACCCATGCGGCCAATTGAGCTACGACCTTCAACAAAAGATGTAAGGTCATCTGGTAACTCAACATATTCTTGTGTAGTTGCTAATAGAAAAGAGTGGGGAGGAATTGTAATTTCGTCCCCAGTAATTTTGCGATATAAAATTTCACTATTTAAATCAATGGTATGCATTTCACGGTCTTCAACAACTAAAAAGTCTCTACCTAAGTGGCAATCCACTGAGGCAGGCTGAATTGAGTTGGGTTGAAGGGGCTCAACTACGAGCTCCTTTTTTGCCATCATTTCTTTTAAAGTTATATCAGATAAAATCATACTATTTGTTTTCTTCCGCTTTTTTCTCTTGGTATTCCTTAACTAATTGCTCTTGAATGTTTCTAGGGCAAGCAGCGTATTTAGAGAATTCCATTGAGTACTCACCCTTACCTTGAGTGGCAGAGCGTAGCTCAGTAGAGTAACCAAACATTTCAGATAATGGAACTTCAGCTTCAACAACAACACTTCCTTCAATAGTTTGAGTACCAGCAATCATACCACGGCGTTGGTTGATTTGACCCATAATATTACCTTGGAACTCATCTGGAGCAGAAACTTCTAGCTTCATAATTGGCTCAAGAGCAGTTGGCTTCGCGTTAGCATAGGCTTGTCTAAAAGCAGCCATGGAACAAATTCTGAAGGCCATCTCACTTGAATCCACATCATGGTAAGAACCATCATTAAGAACAGCTTTAACACCAACAATTGGGAATCCAATTAAAGCACCTTTTGCCATTTGTTCTTGGAAACCTTTGTCGCAAGCAGGGATGTATTCACGAGGAATGTTACCACCTTTAATATTGTTTTCAAATTCGTAAGTTTCTTCTGAATCAAGAGGCATTGGCTCAATTTGTCCAACAATTTTTGCAAATTGACCGGATCCACCAGTTTGCTTTTTATGAGTGTAATCAAACGGTGCAGGCTGACCAATAGACTCACGGTAAGCCACTTGTGGTTGACCAACAACCACTTCGCAATCAAATTCACGTTGCATTCTTTGAACATAAACATCTAAGTGAAGCTCACCCATACCAGAAATAATAGTTTGGTTAGACTCCTCATCACGAGCCACTCGGAATGTTGGATCTTCACGACGGAACTTCTGTAAAGCTTTTGTGAAGTTATCTGCGTTAGACTTTTCTTTAGGCTCGATGGCTAAAGAGATAACGGCGTTAGGTACGAACATTGATGTCATAGTGATTTGAACACTACCATCAGTGAATGTATTTCCAGAAGCACAAGTTACACCGAACATGGCAACAATATCTCCGGCATAGGCCACAGTAATGTCTTCCATATCAGACGAGTTCATTTTAACAATTCTTGGAATTTTTAATTTTTTACCGTTGTCAGAAACGTTAACAATGAAGTCACCTTTTTTCATGGTCCCTTGGTAAATTCTCATGTAAGTCAGCTGGCCGTATCTTGTATCTTCCAGTTTGAAAGCAAGAGCCACTAATGGCTTTTCAGGATCAGTAATCATAGTTACTTTTTCTTCGTTCTTTTCTTGGTCAAGACCTTCGTTTTTAACTTCAGTTGGGTTCGGTAAGTAATCAACAACTGCGTCTAGTAATGCTTGAACACCTTTGTTTTTATAAGCAGACCCCATGAAAACTGGAGTGAAGTCTAAAGATAAAACACCTTTACGGATGGCGGCTTTTAACTCTTCTTCTGTTGGAACTTCTTCCATTAGGAATTTTTCACCAACGATATCACAGAAATCTGCAGCAGCACCGATAAGTTCACCACGAGCTTTTTGAGCATCTTCCATCATGTCAGCTGGAATATCTGTAACTTCAACGTTTTCACCGTTGTCGCCTTTAAAGTAAATAGCTTTCATAGTTACTAAATCAACAACACCTTCATGGGCATCTTCTAGGCCAATTGGAAGTTGGGCAAGTACTGCATTATGCCTTAACTTTTCACGTAACTCTGAAGTTACACGGTAAGGGTTGGCGCCCATACGATCTAGTTTGTTAATGAATGCTAATTTTGGAACATTGTATCGCTTCATTTGACGATCCACAGTAATAGACTGAGATTGAACTCCTTCCACACCAGATAATACAAGAATAGCTCCATCTAAAACTCTTAAGGCGCGCTCAACTTCAATAGTGAAATCAACGTGACCCGGGGTGTCGATGATGTTTACATCCATGCCCTTCCACTGTACGGCAGTAGCAGCTGATTGAATTGTAATACCACGCTCTCTTTCAAGTTCCATGGAATCCATTTTTGCACCAACGCCATCTTTACCACGTACATCATGAATCGCATGAATACGTCCTGTGTAGAATAACATTCTCTCTGTAAGGGTGGTTTTCCCTGAGTCAATATGTGCTGATATACCGATATTACGAACCTTGTTGTGATCCCATTTGCTAGCCATTTTTTGTTCCTTTTCTTCTTAGAAATTTAAATTGAGGTGATAGTTTAGGAGACTATTTTCCCTCTATCAATCCTTATTTTTCGAATAGGAATTTCTAGCACGTAATTAGTAGTCACGTCTAGGTAAATAGATGGGTTTGCTAATAAATTCATCTCCTTTGGTAGGTGCTAAAGCCGTCTCCACCATTTAGGTTATATGTTGCCCGTGCTCAGACAGCCACCCTTCGGGTGGAACTGCGCGCGGGCAACATATAACCTAAATGGTGGAGGATTTAGACCTAAAAGTTTTTTGGCGTGGGGGCACGAATAGAGGCTATGCTACTCTTGCTCAGACAGCCACCCTTCGGGTGGAACTGCGCGCGGGCAGCATACAAGCCAGACTGGCGGAGGAGTTTAGACCTTAAAAATCGTTTGGCGTGGGTACTGAATAGTAGGCATTGCTATTCATGTTCAAGCAGCCACCCTTTGGGTGGAACTGTGCGCGGGCAGCATACAAACCAGACTGGCGGAGGAGTTTAGACCTTAAAAGTCGTTTGGCTTGGGTACTAATAGGGGTCTTTGATGTCTGTCCTTTGGGATGTAGTGTTGACCCTTAGTTTATACTTTTGGATAATATTTGAAGTCTTTCAGGGTTAGATGTGCAATGGCAATATGGGCTAGCTAATAATTTTGAATCTCTAAACTAGGTTTTGATGGATATTAATGAAGTTTTAAATAGTAAGTTTGGCCTTCAGTCTTTTCGCGGAGAGCAAGAGGGCGTTATTCAGAAGATTCTTGCGGGGGAGTCAGTTCTTACGGTGATGCCTACTGGCACAGGTAAGAGCCTTTGCTATCAACTACCGAGCTTTATATTTGAAGGACTAACACTTGTTATCTCTCCTCTGATCTCTCTAATGAAGGATCAGGTGGATGCAGCCAATAAAGTGGGGCTTAGGGCGGGGTGCATTAACTCATCCATGACTGCAGCCGATAGGGCGGTTGCCTATAAAAAGCTTAAAAATCAAAAATTTGAGCTATTACTTGTGACCCCAGAGCGTTTTTTAAAGTCTGAATTTATAGAAGTCTTACAAGAAAATAAGGTGAGCTTGCTAGCGGTTGATGAGGCCCATTGTATTTCTCAGTGGGGACATGATTTTAGGCCTGAGTACTCACGCTTGGATGAAATAAAAAATGAAATTGGAGACCCACCAGTATTGGCATTAACTGCTACGGCCACTCCTGAGGTTCAAAAAGACATTGCCAAGCTATTAGGTATATCTCAGCAAAATATTATTGTTTCACCCATTGCTCGACCTGAGTTAGTGTTAAATGTTGATGAGGTCTATGGAGTTGATTCTAAAATTCAAAAAATTGTTTTATACCGGCATCATAGCCCCGGGCCATGTATAATTTATTTCTCATTGGTGTCGACACTGCAAAAAGTATCTTGTGAGCTAAAAAAATTAGGCCTAGAGCACACCACTTATCATGGGCAGATGAATGCTAAAGAGCGAAAGCGACAACAGAATATGTTTATCTATGGAAAAAGTGATCTTATCTTAGCAACTCCTGCCTTTGGCTTAGGTATTGATAAACCTGATGTGAGAAGTGTTATTCATGCCGAGCTTCCAGGGTCAATTGAGGCTTATTATCAAGAGGTGGGGAGAGCAGGGCGTGATGGTGAGTCCTCTTTTTGTGTAGTCTTATATGATAACGATGATGTCAGTATTCATTTAGACTTTATTAAATGGAGCACGCCTGACCCAGGGTTCATAAGCTCAGTGTTTCACCTAATAAAAGATAATCAATTACGATATCAACAAGAAGGGCCAGATTATTTAAGAGAAAAACTAAACTTTTATAATCGTAAAGACTTTAGGGTTGAAACTTCACTTCGCTTGCTGGAAAGATGGGGATGCCTTTTGCCGAGCAAGTCAGTTAGACACGAGGTGATTAGTGAACCTGATCCAACTTATTTAGATGAGAAAATTTATAAAAATAAACTTAAAACTCAAAACCAAAAGTTATTAGATGTTTTGCAGTGGGCAGAATCAAAGGAGTGTCGGGCAAGTTCTGTGCATGCCTACTTTTCTCAAAGTTCAAGGCCCTGCGGTGTTTGTGACAACTGCAAAGGGGGGATATGAAGTTAAAGTACTTTCCAGATCCCTATGATATTATTGATATTGATGGCATAGCCCTAATGAATGATGAAATGTCAGTGGACATACTGATGGAGGCTTATGCTAATGGAATTTTCCCATGGCCTCATGATGATTTGCCGGTGCTGTGGTTTTGCCCACAGCACAGAGGTATTCTAGATTTTAATGATTTACATATTCCTAAAAGCTTAATTAAGGATTTAAAAAAACAAAACTGGAACTTTACAATAAATAAGTCCTTTCCTGAGGTTATGGAAAATTGTGCTAATCAAGTCCGGCCAGAACAAATGGGGACTTGGATCACTGAGCATATTAAAAAACATTATATTGAATTTCATAAGGCCGGTTATGTCCATAGTTTTGAATGTTGGGAAAATGGAAATTTAATTGGTGGAATGTATGGTGTTTTTATTAATGGTAACTTTAGCGGGGAGAGTATGTTTTTTAAAAAAAGTAATGCTTCTAAGGCTTGCCTATTGTTGGTGATAAAAACTTTAAAAGAGATGGGTATTCACTGGATGGACATTCAAATGGTGACTGAACATATGAAGCGCTTTGGTGGACGTGAGATAATGAAAAATACTTTCTTAGATTTAAGAAAAAAAACAGCTTCAGATAAAAAAATTAAGGCAAAGGAAAGCCAATTATCAGAGGTGTTAAAGTATTTTGCTTAGTGATATTTTTTTAATTGAAAAATTTAGTTAATGAAAACGCAAGTAAACCAAGAGCAACAATACAGATGCCAAGCCATTTGTAGCTTTTTTTAAATTCATTTTTAATATATGTGATCTTTTGCTCTTTGCGCTCAAGCTTTTCAGCTTCGATTAAGCGATCTAAATGAACAGATAGTTTATCTTGCTCAATCTTTTTAATGTTTAAAAAGTGAACTGCAATGAAATACTCTTCAATGGGTTTGTCGTCTTCATCATAATAGCGTTTATACCATTCGGGTCTATTGTAAACTGTTGAGCGAATAACTTGGGCTTTTACAGTTAAGGCTTCAAGGCCAGGCACAGAGAATGTAATTCGTATAATACTTCCAGTTTCGGGAACACCGGCTGCGGTAGTAACAAATGAAAGACCTGTTGATGAAATATCTAAAAAATCTGTGGACTCATGTGAGCCAATACGTTCACTTTGGTACTTAATAATTTTATTATGAAAGGGCTTTAGGCTGTACCTAGATGCTCGACCTTCAAATTTACGTTTCTCAATTCCCATAACAATTTATCGGGGGAAAATAAGCTTTGTTTAAGTGTATTTTCAAAAAAAAATAGATTAACTAGACTAAAGAGGGCAAGGCTTAGGTCCAGGGTTTTTAGTTGTAATCAAAAGTCAGTTTAGCTTCAATTGGTGGGTGATCTGAACTGATGATATCTGTACGCAAGACAACAGAATTAGGCTTAAAGCCTCTTGTTAGGATATGATCAAGTTTAAGAAATCCTCGGTTGTCTACCTCAGGCTTTAAATGAACTAGGCCATATTTATTGGCCTCTTTAAAAAAGAATTTAGTTCTGGATGGGAGGTGAGTATTAAAGTCGCCTGCTAAAATTACAGGTCCATGATGCTTCCCAATTTCAGTGAAAATTTGCCCCATATGAATTTTAAATTTTTTAGTGGATGTAAAATTAATGCCATGGACACTAATAACTAGTAATTGCTGGTCTAAACCCGCTACGTCAAAGTAAGTGTAAATACTCATTTTAGGAGTTTTAACAAATGGTTCAGTTACTGTGCTTCGTAGAGAGTAGGCTTCATCGTATTTAAATTTACTAGAAATTGTTACACCTGTGCCATAGCCCTTATGGAGAAAGCTAGGGGCAGTGATGTGATGGAGGCCTGATAGTTCGTTTGTCATTAAATTTAAAACCACCTTATTAGTTAGGTGGTTTTCTTGTAAAATTAGAATATGATTATCTTTTGCAAAGTCGTTAAGGTCATTAAAAACATTATCTAAGCGAAACTTAAATACATTCCATACTAAAATTTTTAGTTCAGTTTTTTTTGTGAGTTTCTTTTTAGGAAAAGAGTTATGTAAAACTAATTCATTATCAGTGATGGGTTCATTGACACCAAGGAATAACTGACTAGGTTGAGCTATTGCAAAAGACATTGAGCCAGCAATTAAAAATAGAATTATAGATTTTAACATTAGTTCTCCTTGGCACCATCCTTGGTGACATTATTTATAATTTTACTTGTGCTTTTAGTGAGATGTAAATAACAATTATGAACATTAATGCAGGTCTTTAAGGAGCTGTAATTACTTGTTTATTTTGGTTAAATTTTAATCTTGTTAGAGTTTTTGCTAAAATATAACTAGATGAAACCTAGGCTTTTTAATGTTTGGATGATACGATTTAATAATGATTAAGTTACTATTTGTTTTATTTTTTATTGTTTCTTGCCAGTCTCAGCAAAAAAACACACGAACTATGTTATCCAAAGATTTAAACGAATATTCTTATGTTGTAAATTCCTGGTACGTTGATAACGGAAGTATTATTGACTTTCCTAATGAGAATATTTTTTTAAATGATTATTTAAATGCTTCAAGTAAAGATCGTCCACCTAAATATTTAGTTTATTACTTTGAAGAAAAGAACAAATCTTATGCATATAAATTGAAAATAACTTTGGATAACACAACCTCTCCTATAACTTTGTTTCAAGAAATGAAATCAGATCAGTTAAGTTGTAATAAAAGGCAATTAGCTAATGAAGATTTTCGCAGGCAGTCCTGTTATTATGCTGACTCAAAGCCAAATATAGCTAGTGTTAGTACAAATTTAGGTAGTTTGATCGATAGAGTTAAGCTAGTCATTAAAAATAAAAATTAGACCCCACTAATAATTAATCCAGTCCCTTAACGAACTAGATAAATTATCAACAGCCCTTAAAATAATTATTATTGTTCAGTAATTTTTTTACCATTTACTAAGCATTGTTTGTCGTTTCCATTAGGCAAATATGTGTATGAACTTCTAAAGTTACGAATACGCTGACCTTGTTTAGTTTTTAGGATTAAACTGGCTTTTACTCTTGGAGTTTTTAAAATAATATTTTTTTGTGTTTCTTGATCTAGGATTACTTCAGATGTTACCTCAGAAGATAACTCAAGAACCCTTTGTGTGACTTCAATATTATTTATAGAAACAGAATCAAAATTTTCACAGTAAACTTTCATTAAGCCTTCAGCTTCAATAATTGTGCATTCGTTTTCAGCAAATAAAATTGAGAATGAACCATAGCCAGGGGGAATCTTTGATGATTCAGGATTAGTTGATGTTTTTGAAATAGGTGGAAACAATGAATCAAAGTACTCAGCTTTTTCAGTAAGTCTTTTTATATCGTAGTTAAAAATATTGCCACTATCGATGGGGAGTGCAACACCAATCTTACGAGGGTCGGCTGGGCGATTTTCTAGTGTTCCGTCCCATTTCTTCCATTGTTTTTTACTTTCTTCAAGTTCTGCTTCACCGGGTATTTTATCATACTTACGGAAGCTAATATATGCGGAGTAATGTCCCGTGTTGGTTTTAGAAATTTTATGTGCCAAGTCTCCGTTTGATTCAACACAAGACATAATGTCAGTAAGCTTATTAATAGCTTCTGAAGCCTCTTGAGATTGGGCAGTAGACGACCAGATTAAACATATTGATAAAGCAGTTAGTAGCTTTGACTTGAGCATAAATGTCCTTTGATTAAAGTGTGGATATACATAGGTCACTGCAACAGTTATGCCTCGCTCAGGCAGGGCTAGCTTGTCCATCAAGGGCTTATACACCGTTATTGTATATGAAATGGACACAGCATTTATAATAATTACCTACTGCTTGTATTCAAAAGAAGCGGGTGCATTTCTAAAGTCTAATTGCTTTAAAAACGCACCCGAGCCTGTTCCAAGGAGTTTGGATACTTATATTGTTATAGTAACTCTACAAAATTAGCTTTACTTGTCCTGTTTGTGTTCAAGTTCACTAAAATCTCCACGTCCACATCAGGAGCCACCCATGAGTCCGCTTTAATTTGAATAGATTTTACTAACTTATTTGGATGTGGGTTATAAACTTCAATAAGCTGCCCCTCATCTCTTAAAACTAACTGTTTTGATTTTCTTGTGTAGCTGTCATGGTCCTTTGTAACTAAATTGTATTGGCTGCCATCTTCATAAATTAAAATAAAGTTAGTAATTCCAACCACGCCATTTTTTCCTCTGCGACCTAATGTATTTGGAGCTTCAATTGAGATGGAGTTAATTTGTGTAGCTTGAGCCAGGCTCCAGTCTGCAACTCGGTGCTCTTTTGTCCACCAAAAGTAAAAGTAACCAAAGTTGGCATTACTATCAACATCATCCCATTCACTACTAGCTTGTGAGCGCCACTCATCGCCTTCATCAATTTTATTTTTCCACTCATCAATGGGGCCAACCTGCTGGCGGTATTGCCATAGTAGTTCATTTATATAAAACTTACCAATTTCAAGATGCTTTAAGACATTATCAACACCGCTGTGTTTTTTTAGTTCTTCTTCAAACTCAAGTAATGCTTTTTCTAAATAGAATAACTCGTAAATTGAGTAGTATAAATTAGTGTTATAAAATTCGATGGCGTCACTATAAACTTGTGAGGCATGCCATAGCTCATAAGCTAGGTCACCTAGCTTTTCTTTACCGTAGCCTAAGTCATAAAGTTGATCATAGTTATAAGCAAATTGGGCTTCAATATTATCTGAAACATCAATCACTTCAGTTATTGACCAATAGATTTCCATATCCTCTGGCCACTGACCTGGGTAATCAATAACTTCTTCAGGCCACTGGGGTCTGTCCCAACGGTCATGTGCATTGATCCAGCTATCATAACGAAATTGCCAACGATCATGACGGCGGATAGCTCGTCTGTGTCTTCTGTTTTCACGGGCATGCTCTTCATAGCGCTGTCTTGAGTTGCGTCGGTGATCCTGGCGAACAGGGTCACGAAGACGGTCATTTCTGCGAGCTTGTCTTCTTTGCTCTCTTCTAATTTCATTTCTTTGGCGAAGACGATCGCGGCTTTCTTGTAGCCTTTGTTGACGTCTGATTTCTGCCTGTCTAGCAGCCTCAGCACGTCTTTCGCGTTCTGCTTGAGCACGCGCACGTTCAGCGGCTCTTTGTCTTATTTGTTCTTGTCTGATTTCTTCAACAGTACGGTGATCAGTTGGGAGCTCATAGCCTCCATTTTCATAACTGTTGTCAGGGTAAACACTATCGTTTCTTTCTTGTTGTGCTTCTTCGCGACGCTCTTGCCTTTCTTGCACTTGCTCTTGGCGGTGTTGCTCTTGTTCCCAGCGGTCTTGCTGATGTTGTTCACGTTCTTCTTGTCTTTCTTGCACTTGTTCTTGGCGTTGCTCGGCACGTTCTTGTTGTGCCTCTTCACGGCGTTCCTGTCTTTCTTGTACTTGTTCTTGGCGCTCTTGCCTTTCTTGCTGTTGTTGCTCACGCTCTTGACGTCGTTGTTCAACTCTTTCTTCTCGGCTACTATCTCCATTGTCACGTTTGCGGCGAGACATCAGTTTGATGCCATTATTGTTTTTAGCTTTTGATTTATTATCCAGATCAATTGCATTAGCTATTGCTGGTAAACAAAGTAAACTAACTAATGAGCTAATTAGAATACGTTTAAATAATAAAATATTTTGATTCATTACTATCCCCTCTATAAAATTTTTATTGATTATTAAGTAATACTTTCAAATTAATCAATGAGACGAAAAAAAATCCAGGGACAACTTGGCTCTA
>CALLBC010000054.1 GCA_938001965.1 uncultured Bdellovibrionales bacterium
CATGATTTCTGTCTGACTTAACATATATAGTACATTCGTCAATATCTTGATGACATAAAAATTGCACTTGAGTCTTTTGGTTAATAGTAATCAAGCTACCTGGATTTAAATTCTGATTTTGAAAAGTAACTTTACCACTAATTAAAACTAATTTTGCATTTTCAAGTTGTAGCTGAATATTATCTTTAAATTGAATCATTGAGCCTGCTACTCCCTTGTCATTTCTCCAAAGCTCAACTTTTTTAGAGCCCTTATGGTTGAGCCACATAATATTTGATGTGTGAATATTTAAAGGCCTTTCACCATTGTCGAAAGATTGTGTCTTGGGTTTCACCAAATAGGGACCGCTGTCGATTTCAATAAATGCAATATTATTTTTTCCTTTTGCAGAAGTGATATGTACTTCACCTGCGGGCTGAGTCCAGAAGGATTCTTTAGGCATCCACATATTAGCAGCACTAGGGTCGTCGTTGTGAATTAACCCATCTATAACTATACCTTTATAAGAAACATTATGAATGTGTGGCGGAGAGGAAAAACCATCAATAAATTTAACTAAAAAACCTGTGGCTACTTTCCCTTTTCTGTTTCCCCAAAGTGTTGCAGCTTGAGGGCTTTTATCACCTCTAGCAGGGTTAAGCTTTTCCCATTGAACTTGTGAAACTGAGAGCACTTTTACATCATTTGGTGCTTGAGGTTTATTTGCACAACCTAAAAATATAACAATCGTAAATGCAGTAACAAATATAGTTTTCATATAATTGTCTCCATGAGTTCAACAATTTTTTTAGATTTTTCATCATCAAGCCCATCTGCTTGAGGTTGAGCGTATCTTTTATTGTCGTTATCATAATAATCACCTGTGTGTTTGTCATGCTCTGTTTCTAGCGACAACTTAATTAAAATATTGACACCAATGTTAATGTCATGCCCGGAAGAATTAAAGCCCTCCTTTACCATTTTAGTTCCAAGCATTGAAGCAGGGTTCACAGCAATAATGACAGGCCCATCATCTCCAAGTTGATTGGCTAAGTGTCTTGTCCACATTGTTATGGCAAGTTTGCTTTGGGCATAGGCTTCAAAATCACTCATTTTTACTTTTCCAAGCATGGCATCAAAATCGACGGATGCCTGGGCTGCGGAAGAAAGGTTAATCACTCTTCCATCTTTTAAAATTGGAAGTAATTTTTTAGTTAGTAAATAGGGAGCAAAAGTGTTTACAACATAGCGAACATCATAGCCATCATCTGTTCTTGGGGTCGATGTTTTTAAAACTCCAGCATTATTTATTAAGACATCAAGGTTCTTATATTTACTTAAAATAATGTCAGCCATATCTTTGACTTCAGAAAGGTTGGACAAATCAGCTCTTACTGATTCAGCGCCTAGCTCTGCTGCGACTTTTTCAAGTTTTGCGGCATTACGCCCATGAACAATAATATTGTGTCCAAGAGATTTAAGCTTTCGTGCTGTTTCAAGACCTATTCCATCTGTTGATCCTGTTATTAATATATTTTTTGAACTCATAATTGTTCTCCTTTTAAAATTTAATTAAAACTCTACTTTCAATGCTTTTTCTTACAGCTCCAGGCTTTGTGTTTTCTAAATCAAAAGCGCTATGAACCATTGGGGGCTTTTTAAAGCTATCATACATATTAAATAAAACGATTTCATCTGGTCTCATTTCACTTAAATAGACCCATTGATGGCATTCATTAAATACAGTCCCCGTAACTTCACCCAATCTATCTTTATATTGAAGATCAATATCTATAAGATCTTTTTTAGCAACAGATTTTGGCAGTATAAAGCCAAGGGGGGCAGATTCAACTATATTTATAATTGGCCTCCATATATTAACGATTGCAAAATGACTTTGTAACCATTCCTGTTGATAAGAGCTCTGCACATATCGACGTACTGTTTCTTGAGCACTTTTTTCTGTGTAATCAATATGAGCATGTCGTGCTGGTGGGCGTGAAGACTGCTCCTCAGTTCTAATTGTATGATCAAATATAATAATTTCACTTACATTTAAATTTTTATTTATAAACGTCGTGAGTTCAATATCATACTGGTCTAAGGAAATCTTATCATCAAAATTTTTAATTCTACTTGGATAATTAAAAAACTCCAAAGAATCATCTCTAAAATTTAATTGGCCTTTTGAATCTCTTAAATTTTTTATTAAAATAGTCTTTTTATCTAGCTCGGGGAATATTATATTTTCTTTAAGATTATCAGGATTAATAATAATTTTTTGTTTTTCATTACTATTAACATGGTAAAATATTTCAGCCTTCTGATATTTCATCTCTTAATCCTCTGAATAAAGCAACAGGGAGGGGTTCTCCCTGTCGATATGGAAAATTAATTAATTTCTTGCACGTTCATGACAAGCTGATTCCAATTTCTTTGGTTTTCTATATCATGTTGTAAGCCTTTTTCGTCAGCAACAGTAAACCTTTTTATAGCAGGGGTTTTGCTGGTTGCTTGATACAGCCAGTATGCCTCTGCTTTTAAGGCCTCATCAATTGGCTTATCTATTGATTCATAGACCATTTGTTTACAGGCGTTTATTGACTCTGCCGGAAACTGAGCGATTCTGTTTGCAAGTGTATCAACGTACTCACCAATTTTATCTGGATCTAAGGCTTTGTTAACAGTACCATAAGCTTCAGCTTCATCAGCATCAAAGTCACGAGCGCTTAAAATAATTTCTAGAGCGCGACCAAGTCCAACTTGTCTTGCCATTCTCGATGCTCCGCCTCCGCAAGGTAGAATTCCCATTCCAACTTCCATTTGCATAAATTTAAATTTTCCACGAGCAGCAAACCTCATATCGCAGGCAAGTGCTAATTCGTGCCCCCCACCTCTTGCAAAACCTTCTAGTTTGGCAATTGTTGCTTGCGGCAACTTGCTAATTCTTTCACAAACAGATTGAAGGTCGAGTAGTTTTGCATTATCTCTTGATACGGAGTCAGTGGACATATCTTTAAGTAAATTAGTGTCATAATGACAAACCCATATTTCTGGATTTGCTGAGTCAAATACAACGACCTTTACTTGTCTGTCTCGCTCTAGTCTTAACGCTAGACTATTCAAGTCAGCAAGCATCTCTTCACCTTGTACATTTACTGATCCAAAATTAAAAGTAACTGTTAAAACTCCATTTTTTTGCTTTGTTGTGAATGTTTTGTAACCTTCGTAAGTCATAGAATTCTCCTTTTTAGTTTCTAAAGACAAATACATTTTGTGATTACAACATAGCTTTTAAATTTATTTTTGATAATAGCTGTTTAGGAACAATCAGTTTATTGATTTTATTGATAATGAAGATTGTTGATTAACTTACTGAAATGATTAAATTTTTGCAAATTATTTCTCGTTCCAAGGGGGGGCAGCAAAACGATCTACTAGGTAATCAATGAAGACTCTCACTTTTGGGGCTAGTAGTCTTGAGCTAGGGTAGACAGCCCACAATGCCACATCTGAAGCTAATTGATAGTCTTTTAAGACCTGTACCAATTTACCTGACCTTAAATGCTCGTAGCTACACCATGTTGCAGTTTTTGTAATTCCTAGACCTTGGGCAGAAGCGTCTCTTGCAGCTTCACCATTGTCTGTGATCAGGCGATTATTGGTTTTAATAGTTTGTTCACTTTTCTCTGATTTAAAGGTCCATGAATCCAGCCCCATTAAGTTTACACATTTATGCTTAATTAAGTCTTTTGGTTTTTTGGGTTCACCATATTCTTTAAGGTAACTTGGTGAGGCGCATAGTATTCTTTCATCGGTGGCTAATCTTTTAGCTATCATTGTTGAATCATTCAAAGCAGCATTGCGAATAGCAACATCGAAGCCACCCTCAACTAAATCAACTATTGAGTCACTCAAATGAAGTTCAATGCTCAATTGATCGTAAGTTTCAAGGAATTGATCTAAGGCAGGTAAAATATGCATTCTGCCAAAGGAGGCAGGGGCAGTGATACGAAGAGTACCTTTGGGGCAAACATCTCCTTGCCCTACAGAGGCTATCCCAGCCTCAACTCCATCAAGGATATTCATTGCATGGGGTAGAAAAGCACTGCCGTCTTCAGTGAGTGAAACCTTCCTGGTTGTGCGATGAATTAGCCTTACACCAAGGTCACGTTCTAGTTTGTTAATATGAGAACTTGATACAGCAGCAGATAAGCCGAGCTCTTTACCGGCCTGGCTTATATTGTTTAGGGCTGCAATTCTGGTGAATAATTTTAAATGGTCTAAGTTCATTATCAATAAAATCCTAAAACTGATTCGCTATTTAGATGTATTATCAATCCTCATAAAAGTAAATAGTATATTAAAAGAAACTACGGAGGTAATAATGAAAGCAATGGTTTTAAATGAATTTGGTAGCAGTGATGTGTTTAAGCTAAGTCAAATTAATAGGCCTGTGGTTAAATCAGGGCATATTTTAGTTAAAATTTCTGCCACAAGTGTAAATACAGTCGATACAATGATCAGGCAGATGGGAAAAGATCTGCCTTTGTCTCCGGAACCTCCAGCAGTTTTAGGTATGGACTTCGCAGGAACAGTTGAAGAGGTCGGTGAAGGTGTTACAAAATTCTCTGTAGGAGATGAAGTCTATGGCTGCGCCGGAGGTCTTGCTAATTTACCAGGAGCACTTGCGGAGTTCATGCTGGCCGATGAAAACCTTGTAGCCTTGAAGCCGAAGTCATTATCAATGAAAGAAGCTGCAGCTATACCATTGGTAGGGATTACCGCTTTTGAAGGTTTAACTAGAGCTGGCGTATCTCAAGGGCAAAAAGTGTTAGTACATGGTGGAGCAGGTGGTGTTGGGCATTTAGCTGTTCAACTTGCAAATCATTTTGGAGCAGACGTTTTTTCAACAGGTGGTAATGATGCGCAACTTAATCTCATCAAAAGTTTTGGAGCTACACCAATAAACTTTAAAGATGAGACTGTTGATACTTACGTTGAAAAGTACACTGTAGGCTTAGGTTTTGATGTCGTTTTTGATTCAGTAGGTGGTCCTAATTTACTTAATTCATTTAATGCTGCAGCTCTAAATGGTCAGGTAGCAACTACAGTCTCTTTAGTAGAAATGGACTTAACAACTGCTCATTTCAAAGGGCTTTCTCTTCATGTAGTGTTTATGCTGATTCCTATGCTTCACAATTATAAAAGAAATGAACATGGGGACATTTTATCTAAACTTGCAGATATTATTGATGCAGGGAAGATGAAGCCATTTATTGATAAAAAAGATTTTAATTTAGAAGAAATTGGCAAAGCTCATGACCACCTTTCAAGTGGTGAAGCAATGGGTAAGATTGTAGTGTCCATATAGTTTTGACAGGAGGTATTAATGTCATCAATACAATTAGAAAAAGCAAGGAATTTAAGCTTACCTTCAAGAGAGGAAATGCTTAAGCGTGATTATTCAGTACAAGAATTTTGGAAAACCAATAAAGAGTTGTTAACAGATGCATGGAAAGAGTGGGATCTTGAAAATAAAAACATGTTTAATTTGATGGATGATTCGTTAATTGATCCGAAGCTAAAATCTATTATTGATAAAGCATGGGAGAATCCTGAAAGTGAATATAATCTGATGGAGTTATTAGATGAGGTCTCTCCAGGCGTTTATCAGTTTCAGCTTTTTGACCCAAGTAAAATTAAAGAGTTGCGAAAATATCTTGATAAAGTTGATGAGGCACAGATTCCACTAAGACCACCCTATGGTATTGTACTAAATAGAAAAGGAGCAATGCTTGACCGACGCTCTGAAGGTTACCTCGCAACTCCTATTTTTCAGTCTTTGTATCAGCAGATATTAGATCACTATATGAGGCCAATCGCTCGATTATTATTTCCTGAAGTGTACGGTTACGACACACAGACCTTTGGTTTCTCAATACAATATCAGCCTGAAAAAGATACCTCCATACGTATGCATACAGATGCTTCATCAGTCACTTTAAATGTTAATTTAAATTTGCCAGGTGAAACTTACACTGGCTCTGAAGTGGATTTTCATGACCGAGGAACTGGGAAGTTAAAGCGAGTAAAGTTTCAGCCTGGAGTTGCTATTATTCACAGAGGTAATGTGGCTCACTCTGCACAACCGATACTAAGTGGCCTGCGCACTAACTTGGTTTTGTGGCTATATGGTGACCAAATGCAAATACCTAGAGGCTTAAATTCTAATAAAAAGATCACACCTCAGCAGCGATGGAGCACACCTTCAACAGCTTACGATGACTCATCTCCTTTTTAATTGATGAGACACAAAGAGCACCGTCGTATAATTAACAAAAAACCATTGGGGTAGGTCAATGTGTCTGAAAAAAAGTGCCAGGCCAAAAAAAAAGTGCCAGGCCATATTTCCGGACGCAGTGCTTACGTAAAAAAAAGTGCCAGGCCATATTTCCGGACGCAGTGCTTACGTAAACATGGCCTGGCACCCTCATTAAAATAAACAAGCGGGTAGGTGCAGCTTACTACACCTACTTTTGCTCTTGGTTATAAAATACTATTTTTGAGATTTTGAGCTTTTTCTTCGCCTAGGTAATGAGAGCATACAAGGTCGGTAGACTCAATATAATTAGCCTTAATATCAATTAAAAGTTCAGATTGTTTTTGTGTTATCTTTCCATCAGCAAGGTTAGTTTTAATTCGTTCAATACCAGAAGCTACAGCTTGATAGTTTGAAATACAGTATGAAATGTTAGATTTGCGTTTAGACATGTAGTCTTGACCACTCAAAGTTTTCCATGTTTTTTTCCAATCAATACTAACCTCGAGACAGCTACCTTTACAGCTAAAGTCTCCAGTATTGATTCCTTGCTCTATTCTGTCCCAGTCTACAGAGATTTTAGTGGTGCCAGACTCTGGTAGGCCCGACTCAGCTTGAGCAGTACTAAATAATAAAATTATAGACGCCAATGAAATAATTACATTTTTTAACATGATATATTCTCCTTTAATAAGTTTATATTGAATATAGAGCAATTCTTATACCAATATAAGGTTCGGATCATTAGTTTTTACTTTTGAAGGAGGTTTTGTGAAAAACATACTATTTATTTTTACTCTTAGTTTTGGTCTTTTGAGCTTTGCTGCTGATATACCTGAAAAACCTTGTGTAGTTGCTGAAAAAAGTGATTCTTCTTTTGTAGCAAAGGCAATGTCAGCGAAGAGATATTTTTAAAAGTTGTGGATCGGCTCACATAGCAGAGGCCTCTCGATTTGATTCTTGAGGTGTTACCATAACTCCATTTCGATATTCAACCCCGGCTAAAAGATTTTCAATTTCTTCCCAGCCGCGGATCTTTCTCCATTTCTTTTCGCACTCTTGAAGAAGCTTAAAAGCCATTGTTGTTGCGGTCTTAGTGCTGCCAGCACCTCGCGTGGTCTTCGTCCTCAACTTCACCGTTGCGAAGCTTGATTCAATCGGGTTTGTCGTCCTGATGCTAGTCCAGTGCCGTGCCGGAAAGTCAAAAAAAGTTGTTAGTCGATCCCAGTCTTTCTCAAGGCACAGAACTGACTTGTCATATTTTTCATCAAACGTTTTTTTGAAGCGCTCTTTTGTGATGTCAGCAGACGCCCTGTCGGGCGCGTTCATCATCTCGTGAAGCAGAGCTTTTGCTTCTGGCTGCACGCGCTTAGGGAGCTTATTGAGGACGTTTGCAATCTTGTGAACCCAGCATCTTTGTTCCTTCGTATCTTTAAATTGTTCGATGTCTCGAAGTGCGACCCAAAACCCTAGAGCTCCGTCGCCCATGGCAAGCATGGCTCCTGTAAAGCCACGATCAACAAGCCCTCTCATCAATGTCATCCAAGCTTCCTTCGATTTACGATAGCCTTCTTGGACCACCAGAAGCTCTTTGTCGCCGTTTTCAGTGACTCCCATGACTACAAGAACACAGACTTTTTTGTCGTCGCCAAGACGAACTCGTACGTTCACTCCGTCGGCCCAGATAAAAAAAAAGTGCCAGGCTATATTTTCGGACGCAGTGCTTACGTAAACATGGCCTGGCACCCTCATTTAAGGCTTGATTTGCTACTAGTTTTTTAAGCTTTGCATTTTCTTTTTCTAGCTCTTTTAGCTTTTTAGCCTGATCAACACGCATACCACCATACTCTTTGCGTCAGCGATAAAAACTTTTTGTACTGATTGAATGCTTTCTACAAAATTCAACGGCCTTCATACCCTCAGCCATAGCAACCTCAGCATCTCTTAATAATCTTATGATTTGTTCTGGTTTTACTTTTTTTCCACTTGGCATATAATGCTCCCTTTTTTATATAAAACCACTCTGACTATGGAAGTCAAAGGTGGTCGCGTTTATTGGGGGCAGGTCAAGACAAGAAGGACATTTTGGCTCTTCAACAAAATATTTTAGATGTGAATGTGAACCAAAAGGAAAAAGTAGTTCTTGAACTTGCTGAGAAAATTACCGTGAACCCTAGTATTTCTCATAAGCTTGTTAGGAAGAGTAAAAAACAAGGCTGGAAGAACGAAGAAGTCGCGGACATCATTTATTTCACCTCGTATTTCAATTTGATGACTAGAGTTGTGACGGCATTTGATGTGCCCCCAGACAAGACGCATCCATTTAAGGTAGATGAAAAACTCCCTATGATTTCTTGCAGTGGTTGACCTAGGTATTGGTGACGATAAGTGTCGTGATTAGGACTACCATCCTGTAGATTGGATGGTCGAGTCTAGCGAGATATTAAAAAGAAAATTGCAGTGAATCTTATTGTTTAGTAAAATTTTGAAATGGCTTATTCTAGATATGACAAAAATTGTTCTTGGTATATTTTCCAAAGCACAAACTGTGAAAGTACAGAAAAAAAAGACCAACTTCTCTCTGTGTGGCACGAGGATTTTCGGAAATCCTCTCCTGGCTTTACATACCAAGAAGTTAAAAGAATGCTTGAAAGCGATGACTTCTCGAAAATCCCTGGCTACTCTGAAAAAGACAAAGATTTATTGTCGAATTGCTTTAAAGAATTTATTGATGATGTAGATAGAGATTTTGAAAACTAGATCAGTTCCGAATCAACTCCGACATTAGTAAATTGAAATAACACTCGGACCATCTAGGGGTGACGGCTGGTAGCGAGAATGGCCATCGTTTCCGTGAGTCGATCAAAAACTTTTGAACGAAAAAATTTTGATCTCGTCGTTGGTGACGATAAGTGTCGTGATTGGGACTTAACTCTAAGAAAAGGTAAGGTCTAGGCTGTTTGATTATTTCCTTACAGTTGATATACTTCAAAAAAAGTGCCAGGCCATATTCCCGGACGCAGTGCTTACGTAAACATGGCCTGGCACCCTCATTAAAAGTCATGAGTATGGGTGGGTGGAGAGACCTTAAGACTATGCAGAGGTATATACGTAAAGCGGGTGTTGATATTAAAGGTATCACGAATAATTTAGATTTACATAACCCAAATAGAATAATTGCTAAGCTGATACCTTTTAACGGTTAATACAACAATGTTTAAATTTTTTGCCACTATTACAAGGGCACTTATCATTTCGGTTAATTTTTTGTAAACCTTTCATGTGTATTTTCATCGGGTTTGAGAAGTTTTGCGACTCTAGTTCTAGATTTGAATCAAATTGCCAAGGATTGTCATTATATATTATGCAATCAATAAGTTTGTCACTACTGTTAATGCTCCCTAACCCTATCCAAGCATCAGCTTTGCTTATGTATTTACGATTAATTGAGAAGTACATCAGTCTTGAATAAAGTTTATCTATTGAGTTTTGTTCATATGAGTAATACGTTAGTCCAAAAGTAGATTGGTCAGCTTTTGAGGGTGGAATCGAGAAATTATAAGGCTTACCATTGGTCAGTGTTTGACTCTTAAGCTTTTTAATATTTATTACGATGCTTTCTCTAGCTTCACTAGATAAGTCATATAAGTTAAATATTACGTCAGTTGCAACCTCTGAAGGGATAGTTTTAATTTGAGCACACAGCTCATTAAAATCTTTGTTTTTCCACCTACTTTTTATTGCGTCACCCTCGTCTGAAACTGTTAATCCAGCCTTCACTGGGTAGTAGTTTCGATCAACTAATTGAGCAAACTCATAGCTTAAAGTTACTAAGTCTGCATCAGGAACTCTCCAAAGCTTGTTGATTAAGTGGTAGCCAAGGAAGCACATTTCATTATCACCGTAAAAATGGTTAATTAGATTAACTCTTTGTCTAATATAGTACAGGAAATCATAAGGATCTGAGAGGTAATGTGTGACAAGCTCTAAGTCAAACGTGGTCATTGCTAAAGGAGAGTCGGAACCTTCTTTTAGTTCAAGCATTGTGTGCGCTTGATGAGTTAAGGCTGGGTAATTCTCAGTCGTAATAACAGACATATAAACTTTGTTAATATGCTTTGGCAGGAAAATTTCTTCACCATCCTTGTTAAAAAACTTAGTTGATTTATCAAGAATTTTCTCATGAACAACCCATGCTTGGTCATAAGCTTCTTGAACTGCTTTTTGAAAGTTATCTTGCAAGGCTTTATCGTTACCTTTCCTAGATAGTAAGGTCAATTTTTGAGATTTAATTTGAAAGCAAATAGCCTTGTTTCCTAGAGTGCATAAAACATCAATATCGGTATCGGTATATCCTTTCTTCGATTGAACAATAACCTCTTTAAAGGTGTTATTTTCTCCAAATACTTTATGTAGTAATTGATACACTACATCCTCGCCAACACAGCCACGATTTTTACTGCACTGGTCAATATAACTTTTATCAAGCATCATCCAATAGAAAGGACTCTCATATATTGCTTCAGCTAAGATAAAGGGAATTGGTAGAAAAAGTCTATTTCGGTCAAGCTTTAAGAGGGGGTGTGATTTAGTAACGTTATAATCGCCAACGCCATTAAATTGACTATTAGTATCACTTTGGGGTGTTAATACAAAATTCTCATAAAAGGCTTCTCCTCCATTAAGTAGTTTTAGCTCATTTATGTTGATCACAAATAACTCAAGTAAATTATTATAAAATACTTTTAAGCTTGCCTCTCTAAACTCCTCTGTATCCGTGTTATATTCACTTAAGGATTCATCAAAAAACAGATTAGCATATTGATGGATTTCAGCTAATTGGACAACTTTAGTAAACTCATTTTCAAAGTTATGACCTTCGTAGCTATCTTTAAACTCTTGTTTTAGAGCTTCAACTTTACTTCTGACATGTAAGTTTACTTGTTTCGCATTTTTATTAAATTTTTTTTTAATAAAATTAAATATGGACTTAACCTCTTCAAAGTAATAGCCTTTATTGTTATAAAGCCAGGCTTCATCATATTTATACTTATCATTTAAATGATTTAAATATTGAAAATCATAAACTCCTGTTCCTGCATAAAAAATAGGCTCAATTAACATATTGCCCTTTCCGAAATCAACTTTTTTGACACTACTAGTTTGCGAAGTGCCAAGGTTCATGTAAAATTGATGTAACTCCTTTAGTAGCTCATAAGCTTTATTTCTCATTTCAAATAAATGATCGGTATCTTTAGGGAATTGTAAATTTATTTCGCTTTTAACTAGAAAGCCTATAAGTAGAGATGCTTCATTCATATTTAATCTTTCAAATGGATTAATTTCATGCACTTTCTCAGGGTTGATATTAAATTCTTCAAATAAAATAAGGCATAAAGAATAAATAAATCCATTGGTTTGAGTTAGCTTTTCTATATCAAATATTATTTCAGTATCATTTCTCATTGATGTAACCTTGATAGCGGGTAGGTAAATAAAAAGTATTTATCGGCTGATTTTGTTGTAACTTAACTTTATTTTAAAAATGGCTAAGAGATGTCATTGATGATAGGCCAAAAAGTATAGGCCTTGTAGTAAGCTGTAGTTGATTGAGTTGAAAAAATAATAATATTAATAACTTAGATGATTAAGTATCGCCACCTCCAATTTTTCAACAGAAGAGCGCAGCGATGAATTGAAAAATTGGATATACCAATGAAAAAAATGAACGAGCTGTCCAGTCGGACAGGGCGGCATTTTTTGAGCCAGTACAAATTAAGAAAGAATTATTGAAACACATTTAGCAGTGCCTCGAGAAGAGCGTAGCGATGAATTGAAAAGCTGTTTGTCTTGGTATATCCTTATAGTAAGGAGTCTGTATGAAAAATTATTTATTATTTATACTTTTAATTTTTTTCACAAAAATAGGTCACTCAGCCGTAGTTTATGATTTAATTTGTAAAGTTCCTGATACTAAAATTAGTTTTATGCAAAAAGTGAAGAGCTTATTTAGCTCAATAGATGTTCCAAATTATAAGTACATTACAATCACCAAAGGTTTAAGAGAAGGGCATACAAGAAGTACGTCAAAAAATAATCTATCACCGAGAGCAATATACTTTAACCTAAGTACTGGTAAGTTCGTTTCAAGTTCAAAAAAAGAAAACGACTTTTTAGAATTGAGTTATTTTATATCAGGAACTATTACAGTTCCAGATTGCCAAGGATCAATCATTGAAAAGAAAAAAGCAGGGTTTATAGACTAAAATTGATTTCCAATAACATCGAAAAGCTTTTCGCAAGTGACTTTATTTAATTTCTCAACAATTGGCTCACAAGAGTTTTGGGCAATAAACTCGGCTTCATAAGCAAACTCAGCCTCATCCTCATTAATTGTAAATGTCATTTGAGGTTGAATGTAATAACGACTGTAACAGCTGCACTGCCAATATGACTTATAATTATCAGCGGCTTGAGCAAGAGGGCTAGAAATAAATAATAAAATTAGTAGGCTATATAGTTTTTTCATATGAGCTAATTAC
>CALLBC010000055.1 GCA_938001965.1 uncultured Bdellovibrionales bacterium
ATAATTATTGAAAAATGGAGAAAAGAATATAACATTATTAGACCACACAGTAGCTTAGGTTATAAACCGCCAGCTCCTGAGGCTATTAAAATTGCAATTTAACCCTCGACTTGGGTTGGACTAAATTGTGGGGTTAGGTCATCTAGGTCTTCATCATGCAAAAACTAAGCTTCAAGAAGCTCAAGGAGAGCTACTAATTGAATCTAAAGTAAATGAGGGTACTTGTGCTACATTGCTGCTACCACTAAGCTACAAGCCAAATATGAGCCTTGTAGAGCTATTAGAAAGTAATTCTGATTTAGCTGTTATTGATGATGATCCTTTAATACATGACAGATGGGATGACATACTTGTAGATGTGTACAAAAGAAAAAAGCCTATTCATGCTAATAAAGAAAGTGACCTTAACTCAATTGAAAATCTTGATGATAAGGCCTTTGTAGTTGATTTTGAGTTAGGCCGCGATCAACTAAATGGCTTAGAAATAATTGAAAAGTATAATATTAAAAACAAATCTATTTTGTCTACTTTTTCAGCAAAAGAACCTGAGCTACAACAGAAATGTTTTGATATGGGTTTAGCTTTATTGCCTAAGGAAAATATATTTCAGTTTTAAGAAATATAATTCACTATAGCTGTCAGTAGGTCTAGTTGCGATTTAACATATTTCTTTTAAAGCGATATATTTAATTTATGAAAGTTAAGCTAACAATTCTTTTGTTTTCAATATTTTTAATTAATGTTGCAAATGCTCAAGATTCAAACGGTCTTGGTTTAAATGTTGAAAGTTATTTAAAATATATGCCTGAAAAATTAAGAAATGGATTAAAAGAATATAAAATATTGCTTGGTCTTGAAAAATATGAAGGGGGAGGAGGTGGTTCTAATGAAGGAATTGTTAGTTACAATAACCATTTACTTTCTCAGAATAAGTGTTTTAACGATTTGGCTGCAAATTTTTACTTAGATATTGAGAAGGAGATTGGTAACCCACACTCAGAAATATTTAAAGAGTTTGATAAGGGAGCTGATAGCAAGAAAAAATTATCATATGCTGAATATGAAAGTAAGTTAGATGAAGTTTATTTAAAACTTAGACCAGAAAAATTAACAAACTCTACTGAAAATAATGATAGGTTTAAAACTGGTTGGGTATGGGATAGAGCTGTAAAGCATGCAAAAGGTAATAACCATCTAGCTATTACACTTATAGGGATATGCGGGCATGATAACACCTCACAACTGGAGTCGAATTTTGACCAAAATGAATGTAGAGAAGTTGAGGAAGTAATTGATGGTGCTAAGGTGATTAACTTCGTATGTCCAGATCAAATACCTTCATCTATAAAAATAACTAGCAAAAAGAAATTAAACTTTTATAAGGAAAAAAATAAACAAACATATAAGCAGAGGCTAGCTCATGCTAGGAGATATTTGAATGATAATGACTTTGAGATTTTCAAACAAGATATCAGTGAAAATATATCCGAAGACAATTTAATTGCTGGGGTAAAATGTCCTGATGCAAATGAATTTTATTTACAAGGGGGGCTTGGTGGTGAAACCTTATTAAATGATAATCTTGTAAATAAAATATCATCTATACAAGCCCCAAAAATGGGTGGAGGTGTTCTCCCAAGTAAATACTACCATACTATTGGGGCTGCTTACTTATCCTGCTCTCTTAAAAGAGGGGGGATTCCGAATTTTATGATAAAGAAAATAACGCAAATTGGTGTTAACACTTATAGAAATATTAGATTATGTGAAGCTGTTGAAGAATCAATTGAAAGTGGAGGAAGTTACCCTTCTGAAAATGATTTTATAAGTAAATTAAAAAATATTTTTAATAAAATAAAACCTAAAAATGAGGATGAATATGCTGATCTAATTCAAGACCTCCCATATGTTAATTTAATATATAAACTTGTTGATTACCAAACCGATGACCTTGACAGAGTAGATCTCGAAATTTTGAGAGAGAAATATAGAATTTATAAAAGTAGATATGAAGCTGCAAAAATGATTAAAAAGTATATAATTAAAGACGGAAGGTGTAACAAACCATTATTGACAGAATCAAGACTGCGTAAAATAAGGTCTCTCATCAAAAGTAAAAGAAAGTGTAATGGCTTACAAGCAGAGAATTGCCAAGCTGCTAAACAGGTTTTGAAAACCTGGTTAATAGATTTCGACTGGTCAAAGGCTCAGCACCTTGCTGGGGCTAATTTTGCAATTAAACATTGCAGTAAGCAAAACGATTACTTTAATAAAGATTTAGAAAGTGAATCTTGTAAAGCTATTGGGGCATTCAATAAGATTAAAACATCAGTTGATGGTGAAGATGCGGATTCAGGAGGAGCTAATTAAATGTTCAAGTTAATTGGTGTTATACTTTTAGTTCTAATTATTCCTTGTTTTTCTTTTGCGAATTTAAGTAAGCATATTAAATGTGAATTCAATGGTAAGGTTCAGATCTTAAATAGCCTTAAAAAGAAAGTAGTTTATGCAAATAAATTTCTGAGCAATTCTAAGCTGACTAAGTCGATTTTGTTATTCGACAAAAAGAATAAACCAATACTGAAATTAATGCCTTGGTATGGCGTTCATATTAAAAAACTAGTGAAAATAAAAGATCTATCTGAAAACATAAGTAACCCACAAAGTTTTGATATAAGCTTTATTAATGTAGGTGAGAATAAAAAATACCATATTTCATGTCAGAAATTCTAAAAATAACTGGTCAGTAATGATCATGATTTATTTTTGATTAAGTGTTTAAATTTATTAATATTCTCTACTTTTTTACTTTTTAAATGGTCACCTCCGACCAATTGGTCAAATTCGACCAAAAATGCAATTAAAATAACTCAATAATATCAATGACTTAATCTTTAGTTGTTGGCCCGCTTCTCGCACATGCAGTTAGTTAGGTTTGAGGAATAAAGCTCATACGTTAACAACAAGAGGTGTTCGATGAAGAACAACGATTACGGAAATAAAATAAAAATAAAGATCTGTCCGCGCTGTGGTGACCTAACCCCACAATTTAGTCCAACCCAAGTCGAGGGTTAAATTGCAATTTTAATAGCCTCAGGAGCTGGCTATGCGTTTGAGCTTATCTCCATGGACAATTAGAAAGTGGAGAGCGGAAAAACGTATACCATTTATTCGATTAGGCAGAGCAATTCGGTACAATTTTGATGAGGTTGTTTCCTCGCTACTTAAAAGGAGCAAGGAATGAGCAAGCGACATAAAATTGAACCTATTCCAACTTCAGATGGCACTTATCGTGTCAGATGGAATGACAATGGTAAGCGAAGATCAAAAAATTTTAAGAAAAAGACTTTGGCAGATGTTTTTTGTAAAAAATTAAATCGAGGCGAACCAATTGTAGAGGAAGAAAAAATAGTTAATAACAAGCTTAATTATAAGTTTAAAAAATTAGCTAATGTATTTTTTAAAAATCATGTGAAGGTGAACAGTTCACCTTCAACTATTAGAAATTATGAAATGTATTTAAGAATTCATGTCTTACCATTTTTTGGTGAAATCATTTTAAAAGATCTGCACTTAACCCATTTAGATAGCTTTACAGCTAAGATAAAATCTAAAAAAAGAACAAGAGGGAAAAAAGATAGAACTGTTAAAGTGGTTGATAAAACCAAAATAGGTAAAAAAGTTGGTTTAAGTGAGAAAATGCAAAGAGAGCTTCAAAGTTTGGTTCTTAGAATTGCTAAGTATGGCTATGAAAGAGATTATTTAGAGCAAGACCCTTTTAAAAGGTTTAAGCTTAAAAAGTTGAAAGCCAAAAAGCAGGAGTACTTTACAGGTAAAGAAGTTGAAAAGTTTCTGAGCTGGTGTGAAGCTGGTGGTCCTTACGTTCCAGACTCTAAAAATAAAGGACCTGATGGGAAACAAATAATCAAGCTTACGGAAAATATTGAGCGAGATACTGAGATATTTAAATTTGCATTACACACTGGAGCAAGACAGGGAGAAATTTTGGGCCTTAAAAGAAAGGCTGTTGATTTTTCTAATAGGCTTGTTTGGTTTAATGCAATTTATGATATGTCTGTAAATGAAATGGCAGAAAGAACTAAAGGTGGGAATGTCCGTTGTATAGAGATGGATGATCTTGTTTATGATATGATGCTCAAAAGAAAGGATCTAAACCCAGAAGAATTAATTTTTGGTGAGATCAAAGAACCCATGTGGAAAAACACCTTTTACGTTTACTGAAACAGAGCTGGTTTGAAAACAGTTTCATTTCATGCCTTAAGACATACTTTTGCTACAGCAATGGCGTTATATACACCAACTGCTGTTTTACAAAAGATTTTAGGCCACTCATCGTGGACCACAACAATGAAGTACGTGCATATCGCAAAATCTGAATCTATTGGCTACACAAAGTATTTAAAATCAGTTTATAAAGAACATCGTGATGTTGAAAAATTGATGCAAAAAACACTATTAAAAGTCGTATAGTTTTAAAAAACAAAACCAACTAAAACAGTACAAAATGATATAAAAATTTTCGATTGGCCCGATTTAGGGTGGTAAGTCCTAAGTGTCCAAATTCATTGGAGAATTTGGTGCCCGAGGCCAGACTTGAACTGGTCCCAACGATCATTTAATTGTTTTGTATAGACAAGTATTTATTAGTTATAACAATAACTTAGAGGAACATCAATAATCAATAGTTTTAGTACTGATTTGCACTAATATGTAGCAAGATTGGCCCGAAATTGGCCCGATTGGTCGGGAACTGGTCCGAAAAATATCTTGTGAAATATCAATCCAACTTACTTTTTCCTCCCTTTTTGAAGTTCAACTCAACTTTAACAAAAAGGAAATAATATATGGAATTAATAAAATCAGTGATCAACTTAATTACATTTTTAATCATCTTTGGCTTGGGTGTTGAGGGTCTTGATATGGCATCTAAGGCCATCAAGGGTGAAGCTATTAAAGCTCATAAAAGAGGTGTTATGAGTTTGTATAGATGGGATAAAAAGCTAAATAAGAGTGGAGATAATTGACACTATCTAAATAGTGCTGTTATAGTGTCTCATGGCTCAGTGGGATTTTGTAGAATGGTTACTCTTTTGGATTCTTGAGACTTCACATTTTGAGTTTGAGTGGGATAAGGGCAATAAAACTAAAAATAGTACTAAGCATGGTATTTCAATAGATGAAGTTGAAACTGTTTTTCGTTCAGGTCTAGCTTTGCCTTTAGGGATACAAATCTCACCAAGTGTTAAGGAGCAGAGATTAGGTCTTATTGGACCAACTATTAATGGGCAGTTTTTGCAAGTAGCATTTACTTTGAGAGAGGGAAAAGTGCGTGTAATTAGTGCTAGGCCCGCAAGCAAAAAGGAGAGGAAGAAATATGAAGAAATCTTACGCAAAATCTAAAAAAGAATATAATGATGAGTTTAGCCTTGATGCTGATAAAATCTTGGCAGCAATGAAGAGGTATAAAAACTCAAAGAAAAAACCAACTAGTGTAGCCTTGGATGAAACAACAATTAAAGAGTTAAAAAAAATTGCTAGTAAGCAAGGTATTCCTTATCAAGTTTTAATCAGAGTATTTATCCTTGATGGTCTTGATCGCCTTAAGAAGGCAGCTTAGGTTTTTTTAAAAAAATATTATGGAAAGACCTTAGGTAATTTAAAGTTTTAAAGATAGCAACTTTTACATTTTTTTATTTCCTTATATTTTTTTCTAGCTGAAATTGATTTCAGCTTATTTTGATTAATTAACTCAAGGTCTTTCTCAGTCCAATTGTTATTATAAATTTCTTTAGGTTTTGCCCCTTTGAGTTTTTTAAGAGATGTGTTGTTATGAAAATTAACATAGAAATTAATATGTCTTATAGCATCTTCAATATTTCTTAGTTTATATTTATATAAGTAATCATTTTTTAAAGCTCGAAAAAAGGACTCAATCATAGAGTTTGATTGTTTTATGTCAATTTTGGCAAGTAAGAAATTTAAATTTTTGGACAGGCGATTTTTAAATTTAAACAAAGTTTTATTTTCACTGCCTTGGTCAGAAACTACAGAGGTGTTTTTATTACATAATTTTTCACTTTCTTTAATTAAGTCAAAAGTATTTTGTAATGAAATAGAGTCAGTAACTTGCCAATTAACTATAAACCTAGAGAAATTATCAATAATAGCTTGTAGGTAAACTTTTTTATTGCCAATTAATTCAATAACACTTACGTCGATATGCCAATATTGATTAGGGCAAACGGCTTTTAAACCATTTTTGTTTTTTCTTTTATGTTTTAGTGGCAAAAAATCTCTCCATTCAAAAATATTATTATATTTGTACCATGTATTTATAGAGCAAAAAAGTTTGTTTTCTCGTTGAGCTAAGAGGTGAAGTCGTGAAATTGGTATGTGTTGATATTTTAGTGAAGTCAGGTAATAACGTAATTTAGCAAGTTCATTTAAAGAAATTGAGTTGTTATTAGTTTTTGCACATATATCTTTAGTAATCACACAAGGTCTAATTTCAGATTTCCATCTTTTATAAGAGCTTAAACTGAGACCAATAGCTTCAAGGCACTTATACAGTTTGTTATGCTTTTTGGCTTTTGATATTTCTAAAATAATATTTTTTTTAAGTTCTTTATTGTTAATTTTATTTTTTGAAAAAGGGTAGGGGAAAAGTTTGCGAACATTGGTAATTAAGTTAAGTAGTGAGTTTTTCTTTTTTAAATCATTATTTAGTTTAGTAACTTCGTCTTCAAGTAATTTTGTAGGAGTTTTATTTATAGATTTTTGATAAAGGTCACAGTTCTTAATCCAATGTCTAGCTGTAGATCTTGGTACGCTACTGTATGCATAAGGGTTTTTTGATTGAATTATATAGCTTTTTATAGCGTCAGAATATTTGTTATAGTTACCTCGTAAATTCATATTTTCTCCCAATATATTGTGCAATGAAAGTAGGCATGCGTAGTTGTCGACAAAGCTAATAGGAGTGGCGAAATTTCGCCACAAAAAGGTGTCAATTCACGTTGGTTTGAAATAAATTTGTAGTGATTACAAGTATTCTAGAGAGAGAGTGAAGCGATGGCAGCCTGGAGGTCACGGGTTCGTTCCCTGTTTGGTCCACCAGCGTATAAACTCTATACAGCGATTTTACATTTTTTCTAAAAAATTGAATTTTATATCAAGTTCTTATCACCTCTGTTACAAAATCTTTTATAGTTTAACAATTAAGGAGAAAACATTATAATGAAAACTTTATTTATTCTTTTGAACAAAATATATTTTTTTATGCTAATTGCAGTTTTATTACCAATATCTACCCTTGCAAATACACCATTGGATTCAATCAACCTTGCAGGAGAGTATGAGTTAGAAGAAGTTTTAGACAGTGGCGATGATTACACCACTAAAAGACTTAGATGCCACCCAACAATTACTATTAGAGTTAATGAAGATGAAGTCGATGTTCTCAAACCTTACGATAATAGTAAATATCGCAGCATCGAATCACGATTTGAAAGTAAATATGCTGGTTGCCGTTCATCATATGGTGATCTTGGACTTAGAAAAGATTGTCTAAAGTTTAAGAAGAACTCTGTAACCGAAACTGTTTCAGAAAAAACTCTCATTGGCTACATAAGAAATACTGAAAAAATCAAACTCATCAACAATAAAACGCAGCTTATTCATTTTACTAGAGATTGGTTTATTCCGCTTGGTGCTCTTTTTGAAGATAATAATGTCAAGTGCTTATATAATCGTCTTTGAGGTCTAAGATAGAACACCACGGGTTTGCTCGTTGATGAATGAACCCAATGTCGAACACTTGTAGCCATAAAATAAATAATAAATTACAAGTACCGGTGATGGTTGCTGAGTGAATTAAAATATTTGAATACTGGCCAAGATTTTTTACTTGGCCAGTGATTTCCCGAGCAGTCATTTTTGCTCTGGCCACCCTTGCAAGGGTGACCATCAATCGAGTGTTAGAAACTTAAAGTTTGATCCATCTGACCTGTTTTATATCGTAATTTTCAGATAAACCAGCTCGTGCTTCATCAATAGTGTCATAAGAGGAATCATTAACAGATTCCCAATTAAAATCGCAAGACAGTCTGTATAC
>CALLBC010000056.1 GCA_938001965.1 uncultured Bdellovibrionales bacterium
GAGTTTTACCATCGGCCCGTAAAGCATCAATTTGACGTAACTTTACGATAATTTGTTCTGATGTGTATCTTTTTCCTTTTCCCATATGTACTCCATAGTTTATTCGACTAAGGGCGGTCAAGTTTTTGGGGGTAAGGTCAATTAATAGTTGCTTTTCTAAAGATTCACTTTGGTATTTAATTACTTTTTGCAGCTCAGCAAGTTTGTATTGATTATCACTACCTGAATTCTTTTTAAATTTAATGTCTTCATGAAGATCATCGTATCCAACTACTTTAGATTCGACTTCAACGGTGAGCCTTTTAAGTTCATTTAGTAGCCCTCTAATATTAGAGGGCCAGCTATAGCCTTTCAAAGCGCGTATCATTTGCGGAGTCAGCGTTTTTCTAAGCCCCATTTCATTTTCGATTTTATTTTGAAGGCTTGTAACAATGAACTCTATTTCGCTTTTGCGCTCTTGTAAACGCGGCACATCAAGTCTGAGTGCTGCGAACCTTTGATAGAGGTCTTCATAAAACTCATTATTTGCAAGCATCTCATCTATCACTGGCTGTCCAGCTACGATGAGTTTAAAATCTACATCTCTTTGTTTGCTATCGCCAAGACGTTGAACAGTTTTATTTTCAATCGTAAGTAAAAGCATAGCTTGGGCTTTTAGCGGCAAATGATGAACTTCATCAATAAATATAGTCCGGCCTTTTGCCTTTTCAAAAACTCCAATTTTATCAGCCATTGCTCCTGTGAATGCCCCCTTAGCGTGGCCAAAAAGCTCTGAGATCATCATGTTTTGATTATCACCGTACCTTGTACAGTTTATCGTAAACATCTCCTTACCAGCGTTGACAGAGTTATTGTTAATAGCCTTTGCCATCTCACCCTTACCAGTTCCTGTCTCACCACAAATAAACACAGGGTATGGCTGCACGGCGTACCTAAGAGCTTTTTTAGCAATGTCTTTCATTTTTTGCGAGTCACAAATAAAACCCATTTTTTCACTTAAATTACATGGGGTCTTCGTGAAATTATTCTTACCTGGCAATTGAGAGACAAAGCTTGCCTTGTAATCATCCATCGCATTATCAATAAATGGAATGATCACGTCTGTTTTAACTGGCTTATAAATAAAATAATCAACACCAATATCCAGCCAAGACTTAACTGCTGAGCGCGACTTGTCGCCTGATAAAATAATAATTTTAATATCAGGATTTATATTTTTAATTTTATTGGCAATAAATGGGCCTCTAGGCTCTAGTTTCATTTGAGCATTTGGGTGCTGATGATCAATAAATACCAAGCAGTAGTTATGAGGGTTATTAGCAATGCGCTCAATACCGCTTTGCTAGTTTTGTTCAAACTCTAGATTCTTGTAGCCTTTTAAAGAGATTTCTAGTTGAGCCAAAATATCTGGATCATCATCAATAAATAACACTTTAGGATCAATCAAACTGTTCCTCCCTCGAAACGAATGAATGGTTCTAAGCGATGTATATCTAAAGTTAGTGAAACAAGGTGTAGCTCTTAGGTGCGATCAATTGCTTAATATGTCGACAAACTATCACAGCTAAACAATTATTTTTAGGGGGTGGTCAAAATCGACCACTTTTTTATAGATTTTGGATAATATATTAGAATTACTTATAAAACGAATATTTTCTCCTCAAGATGATATTCACGAGTACAGAAAATATTTCATTTTATATATTTAAAAGTCCTTCAATTGATTATATTAACTTAAAATCATTATAATCTATAAACTTAGAGTTTAAATTTAATTTTTTAATTTAGAAACTGGAATTCCACCAGTTATTCCGCAAGAAACCTTAAATTTTTTACGATCAGCAACAGTGATAAAGTCATTTGCTAACCTTTGTATCCTAGAGTTACCAATTGGTTTTGTAGAACTTTGGTCAATTTCAATTTTATTTTCATTTAACAGTTTGTTTAAATACAGGGTAATCATGTCATATGTACTATAATCATCTAAACCTAACATTGTTTTATTAAATCTATGATTTTTGATAGATTTCTCTGATGTTGTAACTATTGTACTACAGGAGTATATCGTAAATGTAGCGTCATCACTCGCTATTGTACGCTTAGCAGATACGTTTGCACAAGAAACGAGAAAAGCGGAAAACAAAATTATAAAGTACTTCATAAGGACTCCTTTTACTTTAGTTTAAATCACCAATTTAGAGGTGGTATAGTTTAAATCAAAAAAACTAGCCTTTTGACTTAAGCGCAAAGAGCACAAAGCTAGTTTTTCTTTAATATCTAATCATATTTCTTATAACAAGCGGGCACAACTCATCACTGACCAACACAAATCGCAGGGTAAACTTCAAACTTTTTATATTTCTTAAGAACTTTCTTTTTATAACTCTGCTTATGATCAGTAACACTATCTGTAACAGGGTCATAAATTTTAACCTCATGATTATCAATTACGTGAACTTTCTGATTTAAGCCAAGCGTTTGTGCATCTTTTACCGAAATCAATGACCACCTATCGTCTCCAATTTTATATTTTGAATTTAACTGTGAACAAACTGATACTGCGTCAAGCTGATGTGTAAACCCATATAACCCATCATTATGTCTTCCTGTATACCTTCCTTCAATTATTATAGATTGTGGGTACATTACTGAAAATAACTTATTTTTTTTAACTACAAGATTAGTTGAATAATAGCGCAGATAGCTATCATCATTACTCAAATACAGCTGGTTCTTCGCTACTTCTGATAAATACAAATGCTTTCGTGAAATAAGAGGCACTTGAGTTGCAATCACATCACCGGGGAGAAAGCCATTACAGTCTTTGGCTCTTTCAACAAGAGAACCTCTCAATCCGCACTCCAAATAACGTGGACTGTAGACTCTAGAGTAATAAATTTTATCTGCTAAAATTGCAGCAAAATTGTCGTTCACGGTACCTATACCGAATAAATGCAAAGCTTCATGTATGATTCTTAATTTTATATTTCTAAATTGAATATCACTTATTGATTCAGCATCATATTTTAAGAAGTAAGGCTCTAGGGCTACAATATAATTTTGTTCTTCATTATAATTAAATGCAAGTTCAACATTAAAACCGTCTTTATTTTTTCTGAATGCTCTATTAGTCGGCGCCTCTTTTATCGATTTTATTATTTGCCTTAAGCGATTAATGTCTACTGGTTTTTTTTCAAAATCTGGAATATCAGCTTTATTAATAATACTATCAAAATAAGGTTGATGATAACTATTTAATTGCTTAAGGACATCATCTACTGCGTTCTTTAAATGTTTAGAAGAAGTATACCTAAACATAAACCCGCCTCCACCATCATTTCCTGATAGTTTTATAAACTCATCACTTAAATATTCTTTCGAAGAAAAATACATTTCCAAGTCTAAAATCATCCCATTTGTTGATTGATTTATTTCAAAATCACTCAGCGAAGTACTCACAGCATGACTAAAAACCTGATTATTTTCAATTCTCTTAACCATATCATTTGCATAGGTTGCCATATGAGTTAAGGCTATTACTATGTTAATTACTAGATATCTCATTTCTTTTCTCCTCTCTTTTTATTCGACAAAGGAAATAGCGCCAGGCTGAGGTGATATACTTCATCTGCACTAGTTTTTTTGTCAAATTTATTTATAAATTGTTTTCTAAATTTAGTAATAAATTCTTTAGCCTCTTCAAGGTCACTTGTATTAAAGGCAATTGTAACTCCCGTATGGTTTCTATCCTCAAAACTAACATCATTTATTGCTTCGAAAGCTTTGGTGAAAAGTTGTATTTGGTTCTCTTTAGCATACTTATTTGCTCTTTTATTATTTGTATGTGATGTATATAAATTTGATGTATCAACCCATTGACCAGAAACTACTTTTAAAAACTTAGCCTTTTGTAAGTTCTCAATAGCCATCTGTGCTTCATTAACACTGATTTGAAGTCTCTTAGAGATCCAATTCGCACTTTGAACAAAGCCTTTTACACGCATCAAATTTAAAATTGCATAATGGTACCAATCTTTTATAATCTTAAATCTACTAGACTCAATGTACTCAAAGTTATTTAAATTTTGGTCTCCATTCTTTTCCTTAAGCAAGGCAAACTGATATTCATAAATTTTTTCTTTCTCCAAGCTAAGTTTACCACCTATATTATCGATAAACTTTAATGAAACAGGTGTTCTTCCATTTAAAATCATAGACAAGTTTGACGGAGATATCTCTAAACTTTTGGCAAAGGCTCTAAGTGAGTAACTCCTATTATTTTCCATACGAGTTTTTAGCTCATCTCTTAAAAAAACTCTAAAATCATATCCAGCAGTATTTAACTTCATGAAAGAATAATTAACTTCATTAAAACAATAAATCCAGAGAAAATTGAACAAAGTGTTTATAAAAATTGAACACTATGCATTTCTTACAAAGACTCACTAATAAACAAGATAATTATGTAATGCATACAGCCACATGGAACAGACTTGTGTAACACTTTGTTACAAATATCTTGAGGTGCAAACGAAATAATAATATATCAAACTTATGTTGTACGACTATAGAGTTACTTTAAGAGAAAACTTTGAATCAAGAGTGAATAGAAATAAATCTTACTCATTAAGGTCATTTGCTAGAGATATTGAAATACCAGCATCTAGATTAAGCGAAATCTTAAACAACAAAAGAGGCACAACCGTTAAGAATGGGTTGAAAATTGCTAAAAATTTGAACTTAAACAAAAATGAAACCTTAAAATTTATTTTATCAATTGAAGCTATCCACTCAAGAAGCAACCAAAGAAAGGAAGAAGCAAAATTACTTTTACTAAAAAAAAGTCGAGAACTACCTTCCAACTATCTAAATAAAGAAAAATTTGACGTTATTGCCTCCTGGTACCACTACGCAATATTAGAACTACTATCACTAAAAGAGAGCTTTACAGACTCTTCCTCTATCGCTAAAAGGCTAGGCATTTCAAAAATCCAATCTTCTCAAGCACTATCTCGTCTTGAAAAACTATCTTTAATAAAAAAGACAAACAAAAAATATATTCCTTTAACTGAAACATCTTTTACATCTGAAGATATTCCTTCAAAGGCTTTAAAACTACACCATGAAGAAAACCTTAAGATCATACTAAATGCTCTTTATGAACAAAAAGTTGAAGATAGAGAAATCAGCTCAACTACAATTGCCATTAATAAAAGTAAAATTCCTGAAGTTAAAAGGATTATACGGGAGTTCAAAAAAAAAATTTCAGCGATTGCAGACGGAAGCAGCGACAAAGACAGTGTTTACTTATTGGGAACTCAATTAGTTCGACTTGATAAAAATTAAAAAACATTAATAGGGGGATTAGATGTTCATACATATAGTTAGTATAATAATGATAACAATAACGTCATTAAGTGTTTTCGCTTCAAGAGAGGCCGGCAATGGTGGTGATGGAATATTTATTGGAAATAAAATTTTTCTTTACGACTTTGTTGAGCAAGGTATACACGAAAAACCTTATTTTGATAATACTATTGTACTTCCAGAGCATGAAATCACCACTCTTGTTGAAAACAATTTATATATGTTTCCTGAAAAAATTAGACTAAGATTAGCTACTAAACTTTCAGAAATTTTTAAAATTGATAAAGTTTTCTATAGCACATTAACCTTACCGATTAGATATTATTCATGGGCAATTATAAACGAATTTGACTTAACTGAAATTGATGATGAAGATGGATCAGACTTAAACATACCCAGAGATAGGTTTAGACAAGTTGCTGTAAGAAACCTAAAAACTATTAAAATTAACAAAAATTTAATTAATAAAATGAATACTGACAACGCAGTAGGTTTAATTTTACATGAGGCAATCTACTCAATTATTCCATTGAAAGAAATTACAAACTCAAATCAAGAGAAGTATAACCATCAAAGCTCTAGAAAAGCTCGTGAGATTAACTCTTATTTATTTAAAGAGGCTTTTGCTAAAAAAGGTTTGAAGGGACTTTTTGCAGTGGTGCACGATGGAAACCACTCACACTCAAAGCTCATTGGTATCCCAATATCTAAATATAAAAAAATCACTCCAAAATGGAACGAAGAGAATAGTTTTACATTTAACTGGGATCTTCAGTTCTATTCTAAAGAGGATTACTCAATTATAGCTTCTAAATTTATGTTTGGCTTATCACCTTGGGATGAAGATAAAATGGCTAGCTTTATTCATACCAGTTGTGACTTAAAATCTGGTCAAGATCTTATAACAATTTATAGCTATGTTTACACCGTTAGCGCTCAGCACAAACAGTACAAAACATTCAACAAACTAAGAAATGATTTTGAGATAAAATGGCATCTAGATTTAAATTTAAGAAAAAATGAAAACTGGTATTTTAGTACCGCCAATTTCAAAGATCAATTTAAACTTATTAGGAAAAAGAAAAGCCGCAAGAGATGCTTCCAACAATTAAATTCAGCTTGGGCGAGCTACACATCAAATTTAAATAATCAATAAATGTTTCAAGGAGGAACTTATGAAAAAAATAATTTATACCATAACATTAATAAGCATATTTGCATCTAATGCTTTAGCTGTAGAAGTGCTTCCACTAAAAGGCTTAGATCATGAAATCAGCCTACTAAATCAAATTCAACATGAAATTAAAAATACTAACACTTCAATCAAGAAGCATAATTTCTTAATCCAAGAAACAATAGATAACCTAATAAGTACTGTAGACAATCCAGCTAAAGGAGTAGAGATAGCTAATAAGGCCATTGATTCACTTACAGAACTCTCTAATCTACACCCTTTTAATTTCACTACAGCAGAATGGAGGTATTTTGACTACAAAAAATGTAATATTGGGGAAAAGCAAGGAGAAATGTTAATTAATGACCTTATAGGAGAATTAAAGGTAGCATGCAGTGATATTTACAAAACATGCACCCCAAGTAGAAAAAGTATGAAATTATACAGAGAAAACCAACTTGGTAAAACAAATGATATCTGCATAGGTATTGCCAAAACTGATATTAAACTAGAGTCAGATCCATTAATTAAAAAAATTGAAGATCAAATTGTTCAATTAAAACAAGCCAGAACCTACTTCTCAGAGAGAAAACTTAACAAAGGAAACCTTTATTTAACGAAAGTTTTTGATGAACTACTTGATTTAAAACAATAACGTTTAAAAGTAACTGCTCATCATTGTACGTTAGTCAGTACCTCTAGTAGATAGTATCGTTTTTTTTAGGTTTCTGTAAGTTAAAAAAATATGTTCCAATGTAAATATAACTAATATTTGCATTGGACTTTCTTTTTTCTAAATTTTTCTAAATAACATCAAACATTTACTGTTATTTCTTTTGTTGATTATACAACAGTTTCGAATGTATAAATTATCTTTCAAGCTAATTCTTTAATAAATATTTTTTTAATGATATTACATAAAAAACATTAAAGGAGCCTACAATGAAAAAACTATTAAGCACTCTAATCTTACTGACCTCAACAATATGTTACTCTGTATCAACAGATTTTAAAACACTTTATGCTGATGAAATGAGTTCACTAGAAAAGAAAACTTTTTCTGACTCTGTAGAACATCATATTAATTTTAGCGGAAAAGAGCTTAACTTCTTATTTGATAAACTACCCAAAGTAAAAAGCCTAGAAACAGTAGGTTCTTCGGACGTTAATGAAATTCGTATACTTGAAGTTTTTAAAGGAAATGGTGAAAGTGCAAAGAGGTTGTTTTTTAAATGCAGAAAAAACCAAAAAAATACCACTGAGTGCAGCATCGTATTTATTGAAGGGACGCCAGCAGGCTGATAAAGGAAGAAACAAATAAAGTGAATTCTCAAGATAGATGGTCCACAGTGACCATCTATCAAATTTTTAATTTAATTACTTACTTAACTTGCAGAAGTCACGACTTGATCTGACACTTCACGGTGTGGATAAGTGAAGAAATATGGTTACCCTTTTAGTTAAGCGACAAAACTTAACAATAAAAAGGAGTAACCATGATCTCAACACAAGAGAATAAAATCATTAAAAATAAGATTGGTCTATTAAATTTAGCTGAAGAATTAGGAAATATCTCAAAAGCCTGTAAAGTCATGGGTTTTTCTCGTGACACATTCTACCGCTATCAAGAAGCTTATGAAGAAGGTGGAGTTGAAGCTTTACTTGAAGCTAACCGAAAAAAGCCAAATCGTAAAAATCGAGTTGAAAAATTTATTGAAGACGCGATCATTGAATTTGCCTATGAACAGCCGGCTTTTGGTCAAACAAGAGTATCAAATGAGCTTCGCAAAAAAGGTATCGTTATATCTGCAGGAGGAGTTCGAGGAGTTTGGCTTAGACATAATCTTGAGAAGTTTGATAAAAGGTTAAAAGCATTAGAGGCGCGTGCGGCGAAAGAAAATTTAATTTATACCGAGGCTCAAGTTCAAGCTCTTGAAAAGAAAAAATTAGAAAAAGAAGCTCACGGTGAAATTGAAACTGAACATCCTGGCTACCTTGGCTCCCAGGATACTTTTTACGTTGGTACTTTAAAAGGTGTTGGACGTGTTTACCAGCAAACTTTTGTTGATACATACAGTAAAGTTGCACAAGCTAAACTTTATAAAATGAAGACTTCACTCACTGCAGCTGACATGCTCAATGATAAAGTTATACCGTTCTTTGAGGAGCATCAGCTACCAATGTTAAGGATTTTAACTGACAGAGGAACTGAGTACTGTGGAAAGCCAGATGAGCATGACTACCAGCTTTACCTTGCAGTTAAGGGGATTGATCATACAAAAACAAAAGTTAAACACCCGCAAACTAACGGCATTTGCGAGCGCTTTCACCGTACAATTTTAAATGAGTTTTACCAAGTTACTTTTAGGAAAAAAGTTTATACGACCATTGAAGATTTACAAAAAGATTTAGATGACTGGATTTATAGCTATAACAATGAGAGAACGCATCAAGGTAAAATCTGCAACGGAAGAACTCCGATGCAAACTCTCCTTGCAGGCAAGGAGGTTTGGAATAAGAAAAAACTAGATTTTAACTGACAGACAATTTAAAAACACGATGCTTGCTAAAAGGGCAACTGTACGATCAAGTCTTAACCGTTACACTTTAAACAATGAAAAACTATTTTTTTCTTAGGAAAAGTAAAGCCTCTGGTTTTTAAGATACTCCTAACGGTAGACGGAGCAAAGTGCCGACTATTCCCTTTCAGAACACTATCCTCTTTATTACTTATTTTACCTAAACCTTGTGGTGTTATTCCAATAAGCCCACTTACTTCTCTTAGCGATATAGTTTTTGACATAAAAATCCTTTTCCATATGGTTTCTTAAAAAGATTAAATTACATTTTTTTAGAAACTCAACACTATTTTAGATACCAAAACTTAAGCCCAGTAACAAAAAATATAACTTATAAACATAGGCAACACTCATAAATAACTGATATTATTAAATTTTATATTTTTCACCAAAAAAATTACCTAGAAACCACTATATATAGTGGTTTATCAGCTTTTAAAATTATCTTGACAATTATTACCCATTATGGGATTATGGGTAAAAGGGAGTTTTTGATGAAAAAGCTTAAAAAATTACTCGTAGTCGATGATAGAGGTAGAATCACCCTTCCTCAAAAACTCAGAAAAAAAGCCGACACTTTTTCTGTTAAAGAAAATGAAGACGGCAGCATCATTTTATTCCCACAAGCCTCAGTTTCTATTAAAGATGCAAAACTTGTTCAAAACTTAAAGATATCTATTAGCCAAGCAAAAAATGGTGAAATAGAGGACCTCCCAGAGGACTGGACGCTATAAATGCCTGATTTCCAGCTAAAGATCACACCACAAGCTAAAAAAGAAATTGAAACTATACTTAATGACTCCTCTAAGAAGGGGCTTCATAAACAACTAAGAAAAACTTTTGGCTTTTTAAAAGCAAACCCAAAACACCCAGGCCTTAGCTCTCACCCGTTTGGTGAAATTGATAATATAAAGGTCTGGACATCTTATGTTCAAAACAATACCCCGAGCGCACACAGAGTCCTCTGGCAGTACGGTACAAAGAAAAATACTATTATTATTTTAAATGTGGTCCCCCACTATTAACTTTAATCTCAGAGCATTTTATTCAAGATTTTGAAGATATAATAGCTCCGAGAGGCATTACCTGGGCTTTAAATTGTATGTTTGAGCGGCTACACAGTAACCCCAGGACAAACCCTTATACACGAAATGGGTCATCACTCGTTTCATAAAATGACTGATCAAAAGCGCAAGGAATTTTCCAAGATTGGATGGGATAAAAAGTTTTTCGGGGGTTATAAGGCTAAGGAAGGCTATAAATACGTGTCTAGTTATGCAAAAATCTCACCTAGCGAAGATTTTTCAGAAAGTTTTGCCCAACATATCTTGAGGCCACGAGGACTTAAATTAACCAACCCAGGCTCGTTTACATTCATGGAAAAATTAAATAAATGTTTGAGTGAAAACGAACATCAATCAAAGTGTGGGCTCAAATAAATAGTTAATCTTGGATAAACCCTCAATTATATTGGGGCTCCCAGAGTTTGACATTTCCGGGAGGCCCTTAAATACTCACTATGCTTACTTTTTTTAGATAAATTTTGGCTACGTATAATATCTGATTGTTTTTTAAGCTCTAGTAACTACATAGAAAAGGATTGTACTTTGGCGAGCGCTTATAAAAAAGACCGTCTAGAAGTGGATTACAATTTATCCGAATTAAAATTATCGTATAAAAACCTAGGCCTCTTTATATAAAAAATGAAGAGGCCTAGTATTATTATTTACTTATTAACAAACGTACAAATTCCAAAGGATTCATAGTTTAATGGCTTACTAAGAGGAGCTACAGCCCATTTGTTACCCCGAACTAATATTCCTTTTTTAGTATTCAAGCGGAAGGTCATATCTACCATTAGACTCAATGTCGGTGCATCTTTGCTCATTTCGATATGTAACGGTTAAGACCTGATCGTACAGTTGCCCTTTTAGCAAGCATCGTGTTTTTAAATTGTCTGTCAGTTAAAATCTAGTTTTTTCTTATTCCAAACCTCCTTGCCTGCAAGGAGAGTTTGCATCGG
>CALLBC010000057.1 GCA_938001965.1 uncultured Bdellovibrionales bacterium
TCTGGAAGTGGGAACTCTGTTTCACCTGGTCAGCGAGGTGGAGGGAATTAATAATATATAGGTTTAGAGCTATGTTTAAGCTTTTAAATCAGCTAAAAATAACTTAAAGGCTTTTGATCGGTGTGAATTTTTTGACTTAAATGAAGGGTCAAGTTCAGCTAAAGTTTTAGTTTCACCATTTGGAATAAAAAGAGGGTCGTAACCAAAGCCACCGGTGCCAGCTAGCTTTTTGCCAATTGTGCCTTCAATTTTACCTTCATAGTGAAGTTCTTTTCCTTCTGGTGTAATTACAAAAATTGAACAGTGAAAATGAGCACTGCGATTTGTAGGAGACTTAAAGCCCATCATTTTAAATAATTTAGCATTGTTTTCTGAATCACGAGCGTTGGGGCCTGCGTATCTTGCAGAGTGAATTCCAGGTAAGCCATCAAGTCCATCCACAACAAGGCCAGAATCCTCAGCAAGTACCCAAGTGTTTTTGTCACTTAAGGATTTATGTAAGCTTTGAGCTTTTATTTTTGCATTGGCTAAAAAGGTGTCGCCAGTTTCTTCAGGGCTTGTGTAGAAGTCCAACTCTTTTGGAGTTCTAATTTTTAATGAGCTAGACATGGCCATATTTTGAAACTCTTTAAGTTTTCCAGCATTTGAAGTGGCGATCCATAGATCCATATTATTATCCTTTAGGGCTAAAAAATGATCCTAAAATTTTAGCTTGTTCATCAATAAGTTGTTTGCATCCAATTTCAGCAAACTCAATAAGTTGGTTTAAATGATCTTTACTAAAAGGGTCTTTTTCAGCAGTGCCCTGAATTTCAATAAAACGTTTACTGTCATCCATAACAAAGTTCATATCCGTTCCAATATTAGAGTCTTCATCATAGTTTAAATCTAGTAAAGCTTGGTCATTTTGCAGGCCAACACTAATGGCTGAGATATAATTTTTAATAGGCCAAGAGCTAATTACTTTTTGGTCTTGTAAGAATTTACAGGCAAGAGCTAAAGCTACAAAACCGCCCGTGATTGCAGCAGTTCTGGTCCCGCCATCAGCTTGTAAAACATCACAATCCACGTAAATTTGTCTTTCACCAAGTGCACTTAAATCAATACAGGCTCTAAGGCTGCGACCAATCAGTCGAGAGATTTCTTGAGTTCTACCACTGTTACTGGCTTTGTCGCGGTTAATGCGATTATGTGTAGACCTTGGAAGCATACCGTACTCTGCCGTGACCCAGCCCTGTTTAGTTCCTTGTAGCCATTTAGGAATACGCTCTTCCACGGAGGCAGTACAAAGTACTACAGTTTTTCCAAAACTAATTTTAACACTACCTTCTGCGTAGTGATTAACTTCAGCTTTAATTTCAACATCTCTTAATTGATTTGGTTTTCTTCCATCTGTTCTCATGTCTTACACTTAAACAATTGATCAGCGGCTTGTCACTAATTATTTTCTTGAGTATAAACCTGTGGATTGGTGAATAGATAGGCGATTAAAGTAGTTATTAATCCCTTTTAAAATCCCGCGGGCCAGCTTATTTTGATAAGATTTGGTGGTGAGCTTTCTTGCTTCAGCATCATTTGATATGAAACCAAGCTCAACTAAGATGGAAGGCATTTGTGTGTGTTTAACAACATAAAATGGAGCTTGATGGATTCTATTGTGGTAGGTCCTTTTGGTGCCACCCCACTCTTTTAAAATGTCTTTTGCAATTAGACTAGCTAACTTTAAGTTATAAGTTTCGTTCATATTTTCTAAGATACCCACAACTTCACTGGATTTAGCTTTGCCAGCAAATTGTGATTTATGAACCATATCAGCTGCACTTGAAGAGCCGTTTTCAAATTGAGCTAGAAAAAGCTTTTCATCATCAGCAATAAGTTCGTTACGAATATAAACCTCACCACCGCGGGCTCGTTTATTTGTGGATGAATTGATATGTATGCTAACAAAGAGGTCAGCATTTTTTTTGTGTGCAATATGAACTCTTTGAGGCAAACTCAATGTTTGATTTCCAGTTCTGGTCATAAATGATTTAATGTTTGGTTGGGCATTTAGCATTCGATTTAATTTTTTAGCAACTTGTAAAGCTATTGTGGCCTCTCTGTACTTGCCGTTGACGGCACCATGCTCCTCGCCACCGTGACCTGGGTCCACAATAACATTAAATTGAGCCGCATGAGATAATGTTGAAATACAAATAAAACTTAAAAAGGTAATTAATAGTTTGCTCATAGATTTATTTTAGTTGTTTTAGGTAAAGAATATAAGGGAAATCATAATAATTAGCACAAAGTAGTATGCACGGACGTATGTACATGCCAGACCTTTGAATAGCAATAAATTAGACGGTTTTAGTGACTTTCACAAGTTAGACAGTCTCAAAGTTATATATATTTGTGAACTATAATAAATATGGAGAGTTACTTAATAAAAAAATATAAAAAAATTAAAATATATAAATGAAAACATATAAAATTAGCATTGATTCAAGGTGAACTAACTCAATATGATTCACATAAGAGAACTTTATTAAAACCTATTAGTTGTGGCAATAGTAGTGAATAAAAAATAAACAGCCTCCATGAAATTAATGTTTATAAAAGTCTAGGCCGACACCTTAGTATAGGTTTTTAAAAAAAACGGGGAGGAGTATATGTTTTTATTAATTTTAACAAGGTCTAAGATAAACTATAAATTCTTAGCAGCCTTGGCAATAGTGATTTTACCACTAAATACATTTGCGTCGACACTTGATGATGTTGATATTGAAGTGGAAGAAGTGATGGCAGATGCAGAGGCTATGAAAGTTGAAGCTGCTGAAGCTGAAAAAAGATATCAAGAAGAGTTGAAAGAAAGAAAGGCAGTTGAAAGAATTGCTAAAAAGAAAAAAGCAGAGGCATTAGCTGAGCAAAAAAAATCTCAAAAATTAATTTTTACAATGGAAAAGCAATTAGCTGCTGAAAAGAAATTAAGAAAAAGTAATGTTGATAAAACTTCAAAGGCTGAAGCTCAAATTGAAAAGTTCCAAGCTGAAACAGCAAAGATGAAGGGTAAAGTTGAAGAAAGCGAAGAAAGAACTGCCATGACTAAAAAAGAGCTAAGAAAAACAGAAGAAGAAGTGTTAGCTACGATTAAAGTTAAAAAGAAAATGGCTGCAGAGTTAGTAGCTGCTAAAAAAGAAAAAGAAAAGCAAGTTATGTTATTGGAAAAAATGAAAGCAAAAGAGAAGGCTCATAAAAATAGCCTTGCTAAAATGAAGAAAAAGTCTAAGAGAGAGTTAGCCTCACTTGAAAAACAGAAGATGAGAAATCAAAAGATTATTGAAAACTCAAAAGCTAGTACAGTTAAGTATCAAAAAGAAATTAAAAAACTACAACAAGAGTTAGATACAGTTAAAAAATTATCAAAAGAAATTGATAAAGAAGCAAAGCAAAGAAAGGCTAAGCAATCAAAGGTGTATAGCCAGTATAAGTCTTTACAAGCAAGAGTGCTTCATTCAAGAAAGAAGTATGGTGCTAAAAAAGTTATCATTACTAAAGAGTGTAATGGTAGAAGTTTAGCAAGCACAAAAGGTGATAAATTACATGTCCATAAGAAGGGCCAGAGAGTAATTGTTATGAAGCATAACAAAGACTGGTTTGT
>CALLBC010000058.1 GCA_938001965.1 uncultured Bdellovibrionales bacterium
CCTTAGATTGGAGTGTTGGTGGTTTATTTCATCTATAGTTCTTTGTTCAGCCCGTATTTGCTCCATTAAATACTTACGACGACCACGACTAAACTCTGACTTATAAGCTCTAGATAATTTTTTAGGACAAATATTATTAAATACCTTTCCCTCTCTACCATTTTTATAAGCGTTTTTAGCATTGCAATAAATAATCACACCATTAGAGTGGGACACACGCATATCATCTTCATTTTCAAATTTACAAATTTGAAAATTAAACTCCTCTCCTCGCGAACCAACATCAAAAGTATTTGTTCCTGTGCAATAAGTTTTTAAACCTTTAGCATAACCGAGCTCATAGGCTATTTCATCCATGTTTAGTTTTTGCTTTTTACATTTTTTAACTAAGTCATCGCCGTCCATATCAAGGCCACTCATGGCCATTTGCGCTCCGTAATCACCCCAAGGAGTTTTTTTACAAACCTCTTCTTCTTCAATGCTTGCACAAGACAAAACTAATAGTGGCAAAAATAATAAAAACAAATACTTCATTATATAATCTCCCCTGACAAAAAACCTGGCTCAGATTCAATCCCACCTTGTTCCCAAGATGTTACCTTCACTTTTACTATTTCCCCTGAGTTTTTATTTAGCGGCTCATCAAAAGAAATATTCCAATAATCAGAACTTAAACCACTTTGCACAACCGATCTTTTTTTAAGTAATAATAATTCTTTAATTTGCCCCACTTGGGACTTCATAATTTTTTTATATCGTCCATGGCTTAATGACCTTAACTTTTTGGCCCTAGTCATAATCTCCGAACGATGCAACTGGCCTTCTAGACGATTAGCATAAATGCCTGGCCTTGGACTATAAGGAAACACATGTATTTGGCTCCATGGTAGACTTTCCAGAGTTTTGTAGGTGTCCATAAAGTCATCTTCAGTCTCACCAGGAAAGCCAACAATAACGTCCATCCCAACAAAAGCATTTGGAAGGTTAGCTTTAATATCACTGAGGGACTTCCTAACATCATCACTGGTGTACTTACGCTTCATTGCTGATAAAGTTTTTGTTGTGGCACTTTGAATACTCATATGAAAATGCGGACACAACCTTGGGTTGTTTTTATATAAATCTAGTAAGCGAGCACTTAATTCAATTGGCTCCAAACTAGTTAAACGAATTCTTGGCACAGTTGTTTTTAATAAAACTTGCTCAACGAGGTCTTCAAGAACAAGTTTTTTTCCCGTGGATTCGTCCATATAGTCACCAATATGAACTCCAGTTAAAACCATTTCATTAACACCTTGTAAACTAAGGTCATTCATTCTTTCCACAATGGCATTTATACTTAAAGATCGACTTTTCCCCCGCGCAAATGGAATAACACAGAAAGTACAAAAGCTATTGCAACCATCTTGAATTTTAACAAAACTTCGAGTGTGTTCACTTTCAATACCGCCACCAGGCTCTAAATCTTCTTTTTTAAAAATATTGGAGCGATACAAACGCTCTACTGACTCACCAGAAAGCAATGACTTAATATGAGTTTGTATTTCGGTTTTATGGGAGTTGGCAACTATTAGGTCAGCATCAGACTCAAGTAACATTTTAGAATCCACTTGGGCTGCACAGCCCGTCATTACCACTTTTACACCTGGATGTTGTTTTTTTACTTTTCTTATGTGGCGAATAGACTCTTTAGTGGCCTCGTTGGTAACTGCACAGGTATTCATAACAACAACATCGGGACTCTCTTCATCGCGGGAAAAGCCTTCGCCATTAAGCCTTTTTTCTAAAAGGCCAGAGTCATAGGTGTTTACTTTGCAGCCGTAGCTCATGAGCTTGTACTTCACTGAATCCAGCCTCCGCCAACTAATTGATTACTGCGATAAAACACAGCCGCCTGCCCAGGAGTGACTGAACGCTGTCCCTCCACAAAATTTAAAGTCACACCATCTTCCGTTTTTTTAACCACGGCATCAGAACCTCTGTGCTGAAAACGTATTTTTACCCTTAAAGACTCACCATCTTGGATGTCATCTAACAAATTTAAATTTTTAACTTTTACTTCAGAGCTATACAAATGCTCTTCTGTTCCTAGCCAAACAGTATTAGTGTCTGATTCTATTTTAATAACATATAGGGGCTCTGACCAAGAAACTCCCAAGCCTTTACGCTGCCCATAAGTGTACTTGTGAGTTCCTGCATGCTGTGCCAAGACCTCGCCACCCGGATACAGCCTTAGGTCGCCAGATAAAGTTTTAGTCTCTTCAGGCGCCATTTTTTCAACGAACTTTGAGTAATCGTTTTTGCCCACAAAGCAAATTCCTGTGGAATCTTTTTTCTTAGCCACAGGCAAACCTAACTTTTCTGCGTAAGCTCTGAGCTCTGGCTTTTTCCAATCCCCCACTGGGAACATTAACTTCTCAACAATGGATGGATCTAAAGTGAATAAAAAGTAAGTTTGATCTTTCCAATCGTCTGAACTAGTAACAATTGATTTTCTGCCAGTTAAAGGGCTTTCTTTAATTTGCGCATAATGACCGGTTGCCAAGTAATCACAATCCAGTTCTTTCATCTTATCGATTAGGTAATCAAACTTTAAATAAGTATTGCAATTCACACACGGGATTGGCGTTTCCCCTTTTAAGTAACTTTGCACAAAAGGATCAATCACATTTTGTTTAAACTCATTCTCACAATTAATAACATAAAAAGGAATACCTAAATGATCGGCCACACTTCTGGCGTCATCAACGTCAATACTTGAACAACAGGTTCCATTGCCCTCTTCGATGCTACACTCCGTTTTTGAGTAGTCCCACACCTGCATAGTCACGCCAACAACATCATAGCCCTGCTCTTGTAAAATAGCGGCAGCCACTGAACTGTCCACGCCACCACTCATGGCTAATAGTACACGTTTTTTTTCACTCATCCGGCACTCTCCTGTTTCAAGCGTCGCAGACGACTTACTATTTCAGTTAAAGTTTCAACAAAGTATTTAATTTCTGCATCGGTGGTCTCCCATCCCAAACTCACTCTTAATGATGATTGCGCTTGGTAGCGAGTCAACCCCATACTAATTAACACTGGGCTGGGCTCAGAACTTCCAGAACTACAGGCAGCCCCCGTACTCACAGAAATCCCTTTTAAATCTAAATTCATAAGTAAGCTTTCACCATCGATGTTATCAAAAATAATATTAGAGGTATTAGGCAGCCTTTGTGCACTTTTAGACAACACCTTGCAATTAGGAATATTTTTTTCTATTTGCGTTTCCATTTTATTACGTAAGTTTTCTTGGTGGTCATATTTAGTTTTTATATCACCCACTAAATCTAATGCCTGGCCAAAACTGGCTATGGCCAATGTATTTTCTGTACCAGCCCTTCTTGAGCGCTCTTGTGCTCCACCAACTATTAAACTATTTAGAGGTGTTCCCGTTTTAACATACAATGCGCCCGCACCTTTTAAACTATAAACTTTATGGGCTGAAAAACTACAGTAGTCCACGTCTAGTGACTTTAAATCTAAATTTACCTTACCTAGAGCTTGCACTCCATCGCAATGAACTAAGGCGTTGACTTCTTTAGCTAAGCCCACCACCTGTTTAATTGGCAAAATTGCCCCTGTTTCATTGTTTGCGTACATTACTGAAACTAACTTAGTATTTTTATTGAGTACTGATTTATAAAAATCAATATCAAAAACACCATCGTAATTCACAGGAACACGATGAACGGTAGCGCCATAACTTTCAATAAGATCAAAGGCCTTGCTAACACTTGGGTGTTCAACCGTTGTGGTTATAAATTCAGCTTCATAGTTTTTGTTTTTTAACCACTCATTATCAAACACAGAAAAAATGGCGGTATTATTCGCTTCGCTTCCACCACTGGTAAATATAATTTCCAACGGGTGAATGTTAAAGAATTTTGCTAAAGCTTGCCTTGCCTTCCTAATGAGTTGCTTTGGACCTCGACCATGATTATGCACAGAACTTGGGTTCCCCCAATGGAGAGCTAATTCATTCACCTGCACAGATAACTCCTTATGAACTGGAGTTGTGGCATTATGATCTAAATATATTGAAGTTTTTGAGCTCATCATTAACCTGGTTAAAAGTCTAAGTTTGCACAGGTACCATAGAGAGCCGCGAAAATCAACATATTCACTAGCCCTAGCATAATGTAACTCACTTATATTACTTGGTTTTTTTAATCTAATTAAACATTCTACCTAAGATCTACAGGAGTAAGAATTATTTAAGCCTAAACTGCTGTTTTCCCGATAAGAATATATGAAGAAAACTGCTTGGCTTGAAGCCCTAAACGTAACTGAAGATCAACTAGAAGGCTGGATTGCAGCCAAGCCCAAAGACACTAGTATTGCTTACTGGTGCTTGAACAAAAAATACATAAATGAGTCCGCTTATATTAACTGGGCCAAAAATTATTACCAAGTTCCGGCTATGGATAATAACTATGAAAACTTTAATATTGATCCAGAATTTTGGTTGCAAATTAAAAGCGTATCCAATTGGTCGGAGCAACTAATCCCTCTTTACCTTTATGAAAACACAATGTTTGTACTTTCCTCTGAGCCTTTAGAAATGAATTGGAGTTTTCCAGTTCAATATGTTTTAGGAACACCTGAACAGTTAAGTTATTTTTGGAATAAGTTAAACTCAACAAAACAACCTCTGGCAAAAACTTCACCTGTGACTGAGCCAGTCCCTGAACCCGTGTTTCATGAACAAGAGTCAGAGCTTATAGCCGCACAACCAGAACCGGCTGCAGCAGAAGTGAGTATTGAGCCCACAATGGAGACTGCCGAAGTTCATTCCACGAACTTACCTTCTGATATGCCAAGCACCAATGTAAGGAAGTCTCTTAAAGAAATGTCAGAGCAACCACAAATTGACCAGCCAAGCTCCAGTGATAATTTATTCGATTTAAACTTAGGGCCCAGTGACGAACAACCTAAAAGTGGCTTTGAGGCTTTAGAGACTCAATTTAATATTACATCTGATGAAATTAAAAGCGATAGCAATAATTCAGCAGATATTTTAGAAGGCTTTGACACAATTGATACTAACTCGACACCAGAGAGCATCGATGGTCTTGAGGGACTAGAGGGTTTAAATTTAAAGCCAGAAAACTCTTTAAACCCACTAGTCGGTTTAAACTTAGAAACTGAGCAAAAACCTGAGGGGCTAGAAGGACTTGATTTAAATATAAATCAAACTACTAACACACCATCAGAGATGCCACCTCTATCAACAACTACAAATAGTTTACGTCTTAACAAAGTTGCAGAGTCACAAACAAAGCCAGAATTAAAACAGGAAAGCGAATTACAAGTTGCAACCCCCATAAATATTTCGGCAAAAATAGATGAAACAACTCCTGTCACTACACAAGCACAAAGTAACTTAACTTCCACCGAAGTTGGGCAATTAGGTGCTCTTAGTAAAGTGAATCAATATTTCAAAAAAAGCTTAGTATTCAAACTAACAAACAACCAAGTGAGTGTTTCCCATCAAGATGGTTCATGGGATTTATCGGCTTTAAAAAATATTGAACTGACAAAGACTCCCAGCTTATTTAATTTTTGTATTATTTCTAAACTCCCCTTTCATGGGCAAGTCTCTGAAAAAGACTCATTAAAAACTGAGCTGTTCCAATCATTGAAAATAACAAACGCTGGAGAGCATATTACTTTAATGCCTCTAGTGAATAACAACAATATCGACCACTTTGTTTTAGCCTTAGGAGATAAGCAAAACCTAAGACACTTAAGTGAACTAGAAAAGGCCGTGCCGGAGTTACTAAGAGAATTAGGATAGTCTCATATTGAGACACCCCTGAAAACAGCGTATACATTTACAATATATAGGTGCCCTTTTTGCGCTAAACCCCTCACCAGCATCAATCACTGCTGAGACCAGCCTAGTATTTTCAAGTATTTACATGTGCCAACCTGGCTTAATGCTTGCTTTATATATTTGTATCCAACAGGGGGGATAAAAATGAAAGCAACTTTAATACTAACTTTAGCCATCGTATGTTCAACAATTTACTTTAACGGTAATACTTCAAATACCATAACTTCTGGTGACAGAGTTCCAGCCAGTGTTCGTTCACCACAAACTTTAAACACTTGCGTTTACAGCCCAGGTGATATTGCACCAGTTACTGGACATGGTAGTGATATTCATAAAGCAAGAAGTGCAGCTTCTAAAATTTGTTTTGAAAGAAGAATCGACTTATTTGAAAAAACAAGAAATGCTTTTCCAAGCACTGCTCAAGGTCAACTTATTATTGATTCTTGCGTAAATATTAAGTGCAAATAATTTTAATTTTATAACAAAACCTTATAACTCCTATAGCTTAAATAATGTACAGGTGAATTTTTTTTCACCTAGTATGATCCAATGACCACTAAGCTCTATAGTGTAGTAAACCTTTTATCGCCCTAACCCATAATACAATTTTGCAAGTGGCATTATGCCACTTGCCCCTCTAAACAATTAAAAGTGGTAACCTTTTATCAGCCCTACCCTATTTTTTTTTGATTACAGTAAAAAGTGAACTGGCACCCAAAATGCTTTATATACAAGTAATTAAACCGAGGGAGCCAAAATGAAACTAATAAATAAAAAACTAACACTACTATGCGCACTAGCCATTGCTATTGCTTTACCAACTGCTGCACAAGCACATAACAATAACGGACACCATGATCATGGCCATGAAATAAGAGA
>CALLBC010000059.1 GCA_938001965.1 uncultured Bdellovibrionales bacterium
AGAAGTTAATTGTGAGTCCGTTAACAGTGGCTCCTTGCAAGTCACCCATACCAAGTGCATTTGAGCTAGCAGTTGGTAATTCAGTGTCAGCCGATAAAGTGGCTGTTGCGCAATCAGCAGCTCCACCAGCCGGTATGTAAGTGGCTTCGTCAAAGTCGACACAGTCATTTGTTACGCCAGCAGTTAATGAATCTAAATCAGCTGTACTTGTTAAATCAGTGCCATCAAATCTATGAATGTCGGCAAGCTTTGTGGATTTTGAACCATGCACAGATAGCCTTTTAACTTCATCAGCAGCTCCATCGTCCATGGTGCGAGTACCAATAATTTTATACTCATCACCATCTGGTGTGTTCATTAACATTGAAGTCACTTGCTTTGTTCCACAGCCTTCAGAGGCATCAGCACAAACAGACTTTAGCTCTATAGTTACTTGGTCAGTAGCACTATCATGTTGTGCGTACATTTCAACAAGTCGATCCATTCCACCCATTGTATTAAAATCATACTTTAGGTAGACATTAGGCTTTGCAGAATCACAGTTATATTGAATCTCAATAAAGCTGGTTCCACCAAGTGCAGCCGTTAATTTCTTTTCATAAGTTGTAGCTGAATTGTTCCAATAAGTACCACTTGGAATAGTTTTGTCACCTATGGCATAAGTCAGTACAAGTGTTGGAAAGTCAGGGTGAGTATCAGTGCCTGATGTTGGAAAGTCAGAACATGTTGGGTAGCCAAGTCCAATCATAGTGTCAGAAAAGCCAGTCATCATATCTTTGGCCCAAACATAAACTGAATTATTAACAAAGTCCCACAAACCAATTGCCCAGCCAGCAGCGTCAGACTCTGGTGAAGCCATGGCATTTTCCATATTTAGAACAAAGTCAATTTGAGAGGCAAATAGTGCTTTTTTATTGGGAGCATCGAAGCCATGAGTTCCAATAAAAAAAGAAAATCCAAAAAGTACTAAAATTGTTGTTAGTTTTTTCATATCAACCCCTCCTTATTCCATGCAAGATTCAGAGCCACACTTAAGGTCTAAATCACCAAATAGGTTAGTTGATTGACTAGCATCACTGGATGAGCCTGCTCCGCCACAGGCAGTTAGGCCCATGCTGATAAAGCAAAACACAATAATTACTAAAGCTTTTTTCATATACGTCCATCTTTTTTAACATTAGTTTCATAGTACTTTTCGGTAGGAAAGAAATCATAATTAAATAGAAAAGGCAAAATTTTTAAGAATTTACAAACCCATATTAGTTTGAGATTTTTTTTGATTTATTATGAGAAGAAATTACTGTTTTTGAGACACTGTAAAAGTAAAATTATTTATTTTTGAGTTTTAAAAAATTAAAAGGGCTGTGGGTAATTCTTTTGAAAACCATAAATAAAAATTCTCAAATAATTACTTTTGTTGTTTGATATTGAGAATATAATAATTAATAAAATGTTTATCTTTCACATGTAAATTTTTATTTTACAATTTTTTGAACTTTCCACTAATCTGATTTAGTTTCACTAGACCAAAGTTGGTATCCGTTTTGCTATTTTAAGACCCCAAAGGTTAATGAACAAAATAAATTGGGGTTAGGGTATGGGAAACTTAAAGTATATTTTTTTAGGATTAGTTTTTATTTTTAGTCATAATAGCTTTGCACAGTCTGTGCTAAATGTTGACTCAAACTGGTTTATGGAGACACGACAAGAAACCACTAGTTATATTGGTATAGAAAATTCTAGTCGTTCGATCACAGGGGATAGATGGGCACATGACAATATGAATGGTGCATTTATTAGTCCAAATGCTTGGGGATTTGGTGGAAATGCTGGCGGTACAGGTTCAGATTCAGGGTTAAGTGATGCCTATGTAAGATGGTCAATGGTTAATAAAAACTCAAAAGATTATTTACAATTAAAATGGTTTGTTGGTGGTTATAATCGTGACTTTAAAGGTCAGCCGTCACATGGTTGGCCAAATGGTGGAAACAACGTTAAAGCTTACCCAAGAATAGGAATTGGTTCAGCCTCTGGGCAGCCAAACGCAACCTCTGGAACTCCTAATAATGTTGAGCCAGTAACTACTGGTGGAACAACCACTGCTAATTTAGAAAAAGTTAGTCAGCAAATTGGGTTGCCTGTTAGAGTGAGTGAAATGCCTGAGATCGATATTCATGTGGATTTACAGTTTGCTGGTGGATCTAATCAAGTGGCTCCAAAAGATAAGTATGGAAACTATTTTTTTGCAATAGACTCTTATTATCATGATATAGATACAGCTCATTATATGGCTAATAATGCATTAGTTGGTTCAGTAAATGGCATCAATGATTCAAGTGGAAGAATATATAATACAGATATGCGTGACTTACCAGAGACTACTAAGAGGTGGGCTACAATGGTTTGGTATCACAAGCCTGTTTACTATGCCTCTTCTGGTGGGTATGAGTTAAGTGCTAATGAAATAATTGATGGGCGTAGTTATACTGTTAAATACAAAGTTGAAAATGCTAGTGATAAACTATTTAAGTATATTTCTTTTATAATGAACCGTGAAACAACAGAGTTAACAAATGGTGGTAAGCAGCCAGTGGTTAGGTATAAAAGATTTGCAGAGTTTTTAACAGACGGTAGATTGCAAGTTTTACTAGACCAGCATGTAGGACAAATTAAAGATACGGATGGAGTAGCAAGAAGAATTATTGCTCCTTCCACAAGAATGGTTCTTAGTGATGTGAATGTTGGTGTTGAAGTTTTATCAAACCCAGACACAAGAACGAATACAACACCTGCGCCTGTAGAAATAAATTTTAATGAATTATACTTTGAAGTTTCCGGTAAAGGAAGTTTTGGTTATAAATCAGGTCAGGCTTCCACTCCAGCGCAAACTCCAGTTCCAGTTCCTGCTCCGATCCCTGTTCCAATTCCAGACCCTATAGTGGTTGAAGACCCTAAAGAAGTTGAAGCGCCTGTAGTTACTGAAGGTAAGTGTATTGATACTGGTAAAATAGGTGACGGCTGGGGCTGGAACTATGAAACCTTAAAATCTTGTCGTGTGAATGTTGAGACTGTTGAAGAAAGTAAGCCTGCTAAAGACAGGGGAATTGCCTCTGTAAATGATGACTGTGTTGATACTGGAAAGATTGGTGACGGCTGGGGTTGGAACTATAAAACTTTAAAGTCTTGTAAAATTGTAAACAGCAATAGTAATAAAAAAAGTAATGACAACCAAAACTGTGTCGATACTGGAGTGAAAGGTGACGGCTGGGGTTGGGATTTTGATAATCTTAAGTCATGTCAGCTTTAGTTTATTGTTAAATAATTTTATCCAGGGTGAACTCCATTTCGTAATTAACCATAACGAGTTCACCAGGTTTCATCTCCGTCCACTCATTTTGCCCAGAAAGAGGTTCACTTGAAATAAGTAGATGATTAACGACGGTATTACTTTCCACTTTTTTTTCACAAGTTCCATTATAAAAATTACAGGTAGCACTTTCCGGACATTTTGTTTTGTGAGTACTATAGCATAGCGACTTACCACCTTGGAAGGCGGCCATAGACTTTCCGTTTGTTAAAATAAAAGATAAAAAAGTGTGGCTATTGTCAGCGTTAGTATTAGTTTCAATTGCGCCAACAACCTCAATTATCTTATTAATAGCCATTGAAATAGATTTTTTATTTAACCCAGATTTCATAACTTCGCTTAAGACAATGAAAAATAAAATCTCACTATCAGTTTCACCAAGTATAAATCTAATAAATTGGGGGGAAACTAGGCGTAGTAATTTTGTTCTGTTTTCTTTAAAGTTTTTAATATTACCATTGTGAGCGAAGACCCAAGGTCCATACTGGAATGGATGAGTATTTAATATACTTTTATTTCCAAGAGTGGCATTTCTAACATGAGCCAATACAGTATGGGAAGTTACCACCCCAGATACTTTTTGAAATATTTTATCTTCAATAGCTTTGTTTTCTGACTTTATAATATGTGGAGCCTCTTCTACATAGTAGGCCACTCCCCAGCCGTCGGGGTGCTCTTCACTTAGGCGCCCAATAGCGTTGTCTGCATTCACCAAACTTTGGTGAATTTGACTTTGTAAAACTGATTTAAATCCAAATAGTCTGCACATCAGTATTTTATCGGTAAAAGCCTCGCTGAGTTTTAATAAAAGCTAAAACACAATTTAAGTTTATAATTAGCTAATAGACTTTAAATTAACGTGCTGCGGGCAAGCAAGAAAGCATCATATCCAATTGAATGAGAATAGAACCTAGACCTTAGGCCAGGGACGTAAAAGACTGTTGTTTAACGCCTTTCGACTAAGGTCTAATTACTAAGTACAGAGTAATTAACTTTTAAAAGGGGAATACAATGAGATTAATACTAATATTAGTAACTTTATTTATAACCAATCCGTTATTTGCGGGCATTAATCAAACAATGTCTATAGATAATGATCTGTTTAATATGACAGATCAGCAGTGGGCAAGTCTTGAAAAGTCTATTGCAGAAAATGTGACTCCAAATTCTTTTATTGAAGAAAAATGCTTTGATGCTGAGATAAAAACTTTACATGAGCGCTATGCAGTAAGTTTTGATGGTGATGGTCAACTTTGTCGTGTATATGATTTAACCTTTCCTCATTTAAAATTATTATTTAAAGGTAAAAGATCTGTTACTGAAATTCCAGCACAAAAATATAACCGTGCTGACTTTGTTAATTGGGTTGATGGTAAGTATGAGCAAGTTTATGAAAGGGTAGCTAAGTTCCAAAAAGAAGAGGTAAACTTAAAGCATAAACAGGTGGCCACTTGGATTAAACGTTTAAAATTTAATAAAAGATCATCAGCATTTTTACAAAATAAAAATAATACAGAAATGCCACAAAGCTTTTATGCTTCTGATATTAACTTTGGTAAAAAACTGAAGTTTAGTAAGCTTAGAAAGTACCAATTAAGAAGAATAATGGCACAATTAGCAAATGCTGACTCTGGTATTGCTAACCTTGAGCAATGGGCAGATATCGTTGATAACCCACAGGGGCTATTAAAAAAGATTCGCTTTGATTGGAACCATGTGAAAAAAGTATATGAAATTGCAATTGAAGGGCAGTTTTTACCAATTAATGGTCCAATAGCATTGGTTAATTTTGATCGCCCCCATAAAGTTTTTGTGGAAGGTATATTAAGGCGTGTTGTGCAAATTGCTGTGGGTCAGGTTATGAAGCCTGTGGGTGGTACGACAGGTTTAGTTCTTCGCTATGCAGTGAATGAAGCCTTTGTAAGTATCGATATGGCCTATGGCTATCAAATGAATCGCCTTGAGGCTAGTTTTAAAGACACTTTAGCTAGAGGTTCATTAGTAATGAGTGCACAAGAGGCTAAGCGTGGCTTAAATCATGTATACTTAGGTCAGGTTGATTTAATTTCTGAAGCGATTTTAAGAATGGTGCAAGGACAAAAGTTCCCTTGGGACCAGTTAGAAAAAATGGGTCGCAAACAACATTTCCAAACTGAAAAGTTTAGAGATGTAATGATGGATAGTAGTAATAACTTTTTAGTTAAAAAGAAGGGTTGTTCAACAGAGCCAATGTCAGCTTACTTCTCATTATGTAAGTTAACAAAAACTGATAAATTATTTACTTTAATTACTCAGTTTAATGTTTTTGGTTACAATTTTGGGCCAATCCAAACTTATAACTATAAAAAACCACATAGTACATTGCTGAGAAGAGGAACAAGTTATTTATTATCTACAGGTTTAACCATAGCTAGAACTCCAGTGCCAAGGTGGATCACTTCGAATTTATCAAATTTTTTAAGAGAATTCGCATTTTCTGGAATCTCTGAAGAGGCTTACTTATTATCAGAATTAAGTTTAAAAAATTTAAGAACTGACTTACTTCCACCAGAGAAGCCGCTTCTTGATATGCTATATATGCAAAACTTAAATATTTTTACGCCTAAATCAATTAAGCATGAAAATAAAATAATTTCGGCAAACAAAGAATTACTAGGCTTAAACTAAGGAGGGTGCCAGTGAAAAATTTAATTATTATTTTAGCCTTATTAATTGCGGTACCAAGCTTTGCAGCTAAGGTTGCAGTGATTGATTCAGGAACAGACTTTGAACACGAGCACTTAAAAAATAGTGCTTTGGTTAACGAAAAAGAGATCGACAATAACCGTGTGGATGACGATGACAATGGTAAAGTTGATGATGTGCACGGCTGGAGCGTTGCCGATGGTCGCGGGCAAGTGTTTACAGGAGAGCATTTAGAGTTTGTAAACCCAATGGTTTACCCACTATTTAGTGTAATTGCTAAAATACAAAACGAAACAGCCACAGAAGAAGAGATTAAATACTTTGATGATAAATTCAGAAACTTACCAAGTGATGAGAGACTTAAAATGGCAACAGACCTTAACTTTTTTGGTCAATATGCCCATGGAACTCATGTTTCAGGAACGGTTAAGTTTCAAAGCCCAGAATCTAAAATAATGGCTATTAAAGTTTTTCCAGACACAGCTCCTGATTTTAATTTTGTCAAAAAGAAAGAGAAAAAAGATAGTAAAATTAAAGGAGCTCTTTACGGGCTACTTGCATCCTTTGCTAATGGAATGTTTAAGCAATCCAGTGAGTACTTAGCAGAAAGAAAGATTGATGTGGCTAATATGAGCCTAGGTGTTCCTTTAGAAATGCTAGCTACTCAGTTTTTAAAAATTGGAGGTAACGAGAACCCAACTGCTGAGCAAATCCAAAAAGAAACTCAATTTCTATTTTCAAAATATGAAAAGCATGGAAAGGAGTGGATGGCCGTATCTACTAAAACTTTGTTTGTGATTGCTTCAGGTAATGACGGCAAAAATAATGATGTTCTTCCAGTGTTTCCAGCCAATGTTGAGGCTGTTAATAAAATAACTGTTGGAGCTTCACACGGTTTTGAAAGACTTGCCAAGTTTTCCAACTATGGTCATAAGACAGTAGATATTATTGCCCCAGGTGTGGCTGAAATGAGTTCAGTTCCTCATTTAAGTGGTGATAAAATGTTGGCCATGTCAGGAACATCAATGGCTGCGCCATATGTTGCTGGTGTGGCTGCAAGTTTAAAAGAGGTCAATAAAAGCTTAACTCCTG
>CALLBC010000060.1 GCA_938001965.1 uncultured Bdellovibrionales bacterium
CTTTCATATTTATTTTAAAACTATTTTTTCATAAGGGGAAAAAATGAAGCAGAACGTAAAAGTAATATTATTGATAATGGCATTATTTCTTAATGCTTTTACCATTGGTTGCGTTAAAGAGCGCGCGGATATAATTGATCCTAATTTAGATCCACAAGAGGCTAAGTTAATTAAGCCAATGGGTTCATTGCAGACATTAGGTCAAAGCAATAGTGACTTAGATTCAGCTAGCGATGAAATGAATCTAACTGATGCTCAGAAGGCTACCAAGTCCCATTATATTACTGTGGGTAATGCTGGAGATGAACAAAAATTTACAAATGCAGACTCAATTAATATAGAAAATGGCAGTGTTGCTTATGTAAGTAGGTATACGGATGAAAATGGAAAAGAGGTTGTAGAACAAAAGTCTATTAAAGTATTAAACTTAGTTGGAGTTACTAAGACAAACTCTCCTTTATTAAATGAAGAAAAGTCTAAATTAAAATTACAAGCTAAACCTTTAGAAACTTATAAAATTGTATATAGAGCTACCCCTACTCATATTAAAGTTTATAGAGTTGTGCCAAGTGATGAAGTAACTGCGCATTTATCATCCACATTAATAAAGCATAATGGACAAGATTTATCTGTAATTGGTGGATATCCAGTTAAGTATTATATCAAAGACTATAGTAAAACTGCTGAAGGGAGAAATACAAATGTTAAGGTTTACAAAGAGTTATCTGCAGCAAATTATAAATCAGCATCATTTTTCAAAATAAAAGAAAAAGGGTTTGAGATATTTAAAAAAGTTGAAGAAGAAAAATTAGATTATTTTCCTGCAGATTATTTTACTGAGGGTGAGTGGTACTATGGATCAACAACAGTTTCAACAAAGCCAGGTCTTGAGGCTAATATTGGTTATGTTTCTGGAACAAGAGATTCTTCTTTTGAGAAAATTGCTACAAAAATTAGGTTTTTACAAACTAAAAATGGCCTTCGTGGTGTAAACGTTGTTACTGATCCAAGGCTAAACCTTGAGGATGAGAAAAGAGATGACGTTTTTACTATTCCAGCAAAATGGAAAGCGTATCGCGCTCAACCTGAAGGTAGTAAAGAGCATTCTTTAAAAGAGGAAGAAGATGATTTAACTGATGAATTAAAAAGAGAATTTGGATTATTAGATTTAAAAAAATCAATTTTACCGGGTGGTACTGCAATATCGCAGATCTCTGGTATGTCTGCACGTAGAAATAAAGTCATTGATCAACATAATTTAAATAGAGTGTTAAAAAGTTTTGGGTTGTCATCAAATTTAGTAAATATGGGTTCAATTAATGCATTGGCTGATAAAAAGAATGAAGAAATGAATGATATAGCCCAGCTAATTTCAGACGAACACATACATTCTTTTGATAACTACGTGCAAATGCAAACGAATTCTTCATTCTCTCATGATAGCCATGGTTGTCTAGGAAATAGTGAGATTACCTATGCAGATACTCGAATAGATGCAATGGGTGAAAGTGGAGTTATGAGGGTGCCAGCATTACCTGAGAACTATCGCTTAAAAAATATTAACGTAAAAGAAAATAGCTTTAGCTTTACAATACTTGAGATTTCTACTGGCACTGTTCAAAAGTATGCTTTTGAAAGAGTTAAAAAGACTCATGATTTTGAGCCTCAGGTTTTATTTGATAAAGATCAAACTACATTTGGATTTTTTGACACTAAAAAGTTTAAGTTTAGTGATTATCAAGATCGTACTAAAAGAGATAATGAAAAAAATATGTTGAGAACAGTTCTCAATAGAAATAAAAAAATTGTAAAGTTTAAATTTTCAACTTTGACTCCAACTATTGAAGAGTTGAGAAAAGATCCACATAGTCTAAATATAGATTATCGTGAAATTGGTCGTAGAGTTGTTAAATATTGGAACAGAGTATTCGAACTTGCTGAAACTGGTATGGAGTTTGTTTTAGTAGACGGAGATGCTGAGGTTGGTGATTTAGATATTCATATTATTAATATTGTAGACTCAATATCAAGCACAGGCTTATATGGTGTTGGTCCAACTATTTCTGACCCTGAGACTGGAGAAGTTATATCTGGAACTGTAAATATGTATACAAGGCCAATAAAAGAAGGAGCTGTAAGTAAACTTAGAAACTATATTCGTTTTGAGACTGGTCAAGTTAGTGAAGTGGGTCTACCGAAAGAGCTAACTAAGGTTTCTCCGAGTATTTATACAGAAATAATAGTTAAAAATCGTTGTCCTGAGGTTCAAGATTTTATTGATAACTATGCATCTACAGATAAAGAAGTATTTTTAACTTCAACTGTTGAAAACAAGGTGATTAATTCATGTTTAGAGAAAACTCTTGCTAAAGAATTATCTGCAACATTAGCTCATGAAATGGGTCATACTCCAGTTCAATTACGCCATAACTTTATGGGTGAAGCTGATGCTGAGAATGGTTTAGAAACATTTGCTAAAATGGAGCAAATTTACCCTCGTGCAGATTTTCCAGAATTATATGACGAGTACTACCCAGATGCTAGGCTTTTACCACAAGCTAACTCTATTATGGAGTACCCGAGTTTTATCGTAGACTTTCCAAGGCTATCTATGCCTGGAACTTATGATATTGCCGCGGTTGCTTTTGCTTATGGTAATAAAGTATTAAAAAAGAAAAAGAAGGGCCAGGCTATTGGTGAGTTCGTGGATATTAACCATGAAACTTCATTAGATGAGCAAAATCCGAATAATGAGCTAGGTTTAGAGCATTTCAAATACTGTAATGACTTAGATGATATGGCACGTTTATTTGGACCATTATGTGCAAAAACTGTTTATGGAAAAAACCCTATTGAACTCATGGATGCTTATTTCCATGAGTATAGATATTTATTACTTTTCAATAATCGTAAGTTAGACAGAGGATTTTTTAATCCTCAAGGATCTGCTGGCAGAAGGTTATCTATTATTGGAAAGATGGGAGATGTATACTTACAGTGGCGTAAAAAATTAAGAACGTTACATGGCGATAATAATCAATATTTAGATGCTATTAAGCCAGAGCTACTAGCTAATGAGAGTATGATGGCTGCAGCTGAAGGTAATAAAGAGCTGCAGAGTTATATTGGAGTAAATGATAAGTTTTTTAGCTACATGAAGGCTATATCTGAAATTCCAAATTACTATTGTGTAATGCTAGACGATAATCAAAAAGTAGAAGTTGTTGAGTTTATTCAACTACAATCAGATTTTTCTAGGACAGGGAATGAAACTGTTAATGGTTGTTTAGATCCAAACCTTATTGATTTTGTTAAAAAGAAGGATGACTCTAATATGACTATTGTTAGTGAAATTGGTTATCCATTAAATGATGTTAAATTTAGCTCAAGTAATGATGAAAAAGCTCAATCAGCAGATATTGGTGGTGTGTACTTAGAGAAGTTAATTGCTAATATATATTTATATGGGCGAATAGATTCTATGCCTTCTGCAGTTAGTAGCCCTTGGTTACAGGCAATTAGAAATGCTGTTTTAACTTCAGAAAAACCTATTACTCCTGCATTAGCTGATGAGAAAAGGTTTTTCTTCCCTTTAAAAGCTATGGCTGAAGATAATATTTTAAAAGGCTTAGATTTAACTGATTTTATAAATGAATCATTGGAGGCTAATGCTGAGGTAGATATTAATTCTATTGAGATACCACGTTTTGAGAGATATCAAGCGGAATGGGATTTAACCTCTATGAAGTTAAGAGTTTTAGTTAGTACATTGAATGTGCCAGGTGAAGGTCCAAGGGAAGTTAGTTCTCACTACAAACTAGGTGTTACCACTGATGCCAATTACATAGGTCAGCTACAGAGCGCTGGAGCTATAACAGACTATATTCCAACGACGAATAATAGGTTTTATGCTGCGTTCCCTGAAAGTTTATTTGTTCAGCAAGCTATAAAAAGATCTGATAATTTAGATTCGCCGCTAGTAATTGTTGAGCCTACAAACTTGGTTGTTTCATCTAATAAGGAGAGTGTATTAAATTATCAAGCGCTGAATAAAATTAGAAGTGTTATTAATAGCACGATACCAATAAAAGATGATTCTTTAACGAGCATTAAATACACTGCTGTTAAAAGATTATTTATGGCAATAGCGAGAGGTGCTGTGACAGATGTGCAGCCAAATGGTCAGCCTGTTGTAGATGCTAATGGTCAGCTAGTACCTGTAAGAAACTTAATAGACGACGTTAGAAAAGCGCCGAAGTTATTTAAGTTCATTGGTATGGTTAATGCTATTATGACTATTGAGAAAGAAGTTAATGATGCCAAAACTAATGGCTTGGCGTCCATTACTTCTAAGGTTGATGGCGCAGAAGTGAATGTGGCTAAGTATGATGAGTTTTTTAAGCAAGTATTATTAGATAATGACTTTATTTTACTTGCTTCAAATATTTATGCAGAAGACGCATTTTCTGTGAATAGAATTGAGTTATTAAAAGAAGTGACTGAAGCTCTAATGCAAGGAAACCCAGATTATGTAGCCGAGTGGAATAGGAGAATGGATGAGAAAATTGCTGGTTTAGACTCAAGCTCTGAATACGATAAAGTTGAAAGAAGTTTTTTATCCACGCAAATTTTAACTTTACTGAGGCAGTTAGGCCCAGTTCCATTAAGATAATTTTAGGAGATGATGATGAGAAAATTAATTATAATTTTAGTAAGTATAATTACAGTTAGTGCAGGTGCTCAAGAAGCACCTGGCGATAAAGCAATGAACTCTTGTGTAAATGATAGGTTTGTTCAAAAGAGTTACCAAGTGGTTTCATCTTTATTGAAAAATCAAATTGCTCAAGCTAGAAGTGAAGGTGCTAATAGACAGCAGGTTGAAGCTTATATTCAGCCAAGGTTGATAAAAATGATTGCCCCATATATCAATCAAACAAAGGATGAGAATGGGAACTTATTAATTGAGGTTATAGATGAGGACATTATAACTGCGTATACTCCTTTATGTAATTCTTTGTTAGAGCAAGGGTTTTATGCAGCATCAGTTTTTGATGAAGATAACGCTAGTTATAAGCTTTTAAATAAAGGACGTAGTGCTATTCAATCAAAAATTCAGGAAAAACTTGATCTAATTGAAGAGTACAAAAATAAAATAGCTGAGCTTGAAAAAGAAATCTCTCCTGACTTAGCTGATATTGAGAGAATTACTGCTGATATAGAAAAAATTGCACTTATCCCATCTAAATCAAGAGAAGAGATGGTTGAGGCTTTACAGTCTCCTGAAGTTATTGCTCTTGCCGGTGATTTAGATGTTTTACTTGAAGAGAAATTTTCTGAATCGATAGGTATGGAAATTAAAATTGGTGCTAATCGTGAAGTAGCTGAAGACTCTGCTAATCCAACAACTCCTGAGTCAGGCGAAACTACAGCTCCTGCTGAAGGTTTTAAAGGGACACGTGTTAAATAAGATATTACAAACATTCAGACGAAATACTTAATGACAATTTATTTAAAAGCCAGGTATACCAATACCTGGCTTTTTTTTAACGTAAATCTGTGGAGATGCAGTGGATATATATAAACATTTAGTTAGCCCTGAATCAGAAAGAAATGACCAATGGGAAGTTGATTTCTTAGCTAATCTAAAAAATATTAA
>CALLBC010000061.1 GCA_938001965.1 uncultured Bdellovibrionales bacterium
ACACAGTAATAAAGATGTTGGCTAGCTGGATAGCTGATTACAATAATAATGCACCACACTCAGGGCTTGGCATGAAAAGTCCAGTGGAGTATATAAATTTAACTAAATAAGGTGTCTACCGAAATGGGGTCCAAAGCAATTTTTTGTATATTAAAAAAATAGGTTCTATTGCATTAACTAGGCTAGGAGCCCCTACTATTGTCCAGAGAAATAATTAAATGTTGTGCTTAGTTATTAATTAGAAGCTTCAGAAGTTGATTCTAACTCAATGACTTTTCTATATTGGTTCCCTTCTGTCTTCTTATTTTAATATTAAAATACATTAGTTCACTATTCTGAGATAACTTAAGGGCTTAATAATATGCAAAAGTACTATTCTGATGGCCTTAAGGCCAGGTTACAAAAAATGGGTATAATCGAAAAATAGTATTACTGACTTAGCTTATGTTTAGAGCTCCAGAGTTAATACGAAAATTCTCTAGTATAAAGCTAAAAAGACAGAATGAATTAAAAATAAAGGTGACAGTTTGTGTGCAAAGTATAGGTGACAATATGTATGAAAAACTACATAATATTTTGAAGACATACTGTCATCCCCTAATTTGGAAAACAAATTGTCCTCTTTTAACAAGCTCACTCCCAAATCTTTTTGTTAAGTTCAATATTAACCACTCTTTAAAGTCCTGAACTGATACATTTTTGATTAAAGTATTAGATATATATTTTGGTCTCAGATAGAATAAAAATGCAGAGGGGTTTTATGATTAAAAGGATTATTTTTCCAAGTTTGATGGGGCTAATTATTCTTGCTGGATTTAATAATTGCAGCGGAGACTTTCAAAGCCTTACTGTTAATCAGCAATCAAGCTCAGGTGAAAATCAATCAAGCCCAACGGCATCCCCAGCAGGTGCAATACAAATTAACATAATAACTAAGCCTACACCTTTTACTGTTCAAACTGAAGAAAAAATTGAATTTGAACTTATAAATACATCTGATAAAGACAAGCTCATTTGTAAATTCAACAACTCCCCTCTTGATGATTGTAAAAGTCCTATTCTTTTAACTAACTTGAATGAAGGGATACAAAAGTTAGAGCTAATTATTGAAAGTAACAATTGTGATAATTGTTTGAAAGTAATTAATTGGACAATAGAGCCTACAGACTATGTGTTGGATCCTTATTCTTATGAGGTTAATCCAAATTTTGACGTAAATGACTTGCCTTCTGAAAAAATGAAAAAAATCCACGCTGATTGGTGGGCAGCACATGAGAGTCCACAAACCCATTATCAGCACGACCCTAAGTTTCACTTTGACGATGCTTCCACAACTGAGTGGAAATCAAACGGAACCTATAGTATAGGAAGGCACGGCGGACGCTATTTAAATACAATTATGGACTTTATGAGAACTACAGGAGACCCAAAGGCTCTCGAAGAGCTTTTATATTACTCTGATAGAATTAAAAAAATACTCAAAGACCATGATGGCAGAGGTTATGTATATTTTCAATATGCAGCTCCAGACCAATCAAGCAAAGAGGACAATCAGCATAACCTCGATGATACACATTATTTAGATGAAATATTACTTGGTGGGAGTATTGCCCGCCTAGGTTTAGTTTTGCACGAGAATCGAAGAGTATCAAAACAAGCTGAAGCTGATGCCAAATTTTGGTTTAGCTATTTAGATGAAAATTTCTTGCCAAAATGGATGTATAGAAAAAGTTATTATACAAGTAATAAATATGTACCTCCAGCTGAGTTGAAGTTGCAAAATGCCGTTTTTTGGAATGGCGGAGTTGGCGGCTCTGGGGGCAATGCTAAGGATGTTGGATCAAGCTGGGGTCACTCTAATAGTGCTGATCAGGGAAAACCCATGTTTAATGAATATAGTGACTTAGTTCATAAGTACCCAGCCCATCCTTTTTCTCACTCATACTCAGCTGGTATGTATATGTTCATGGCTTTAGGGAAATATTTTAAAGACACTGGCAAAAAACCTGTTTCAGCCATTTATACTGGTACAGTTGACGACTTTTTAAATGAAGCAAAGGTAAGGCATGATTGGTGGTTTAGAAAGCTTGTTTCTCAAGCAGATGGCTCAACAGAATGGAGCCACTTTATGAATAGACAAAGTGGAGGGACTAGGTGGTATTATTCAATAACTACAATTGGCTATTTGCATTCACTCCATTGGAGTAAGTTTTATAATTTCTCAAAAGATAACACCATGATAGGCTTTGCGAAAGTTTGGTATAACGGAGACCCAATTTCAAATGAAGATGTCCTGACGCCTAATAATACAGATATAATGGCTTTAAATTCTGATGGCAAAGGGGGAAGTACTCCTTTTTATTTATCTTCAGGAGCACTACTTGGTTGTTGGGATTCAACTGGTGTTATTTTGTCTTTAAATGATCAAGTTATAATTTCTCCGACAAAGCACAAAATTGTTGGTAATACTAATAAGCATCATAATGACCACCATAATGCAATTTTATCTTGTGAACTTAAAAAAATATTTGAAATGCATTAAAGTAGTAAATTTCAGGCCTATATCTAAATTTAATATTATGTTTACTTTTTGTTCAACTGATGCATCAAACTATGATATCTGTATAGTCTATGAAAAGTGATGTTTTTAGAGTGCGCATGTTAAAACTTGTAAACCAATGGGAAACTGAAGATTTATCTAACTTAGAGTTCTATAAAGCTTCAATGTCACTATATAAAAATTTTAAAGAGTATTGGCAAAAAAATCCTGACCGAACTAATAACGAGTCAATGAAAGTGCTTCGTTTGGTGTGTCTTGAATACTATTTTGAATCATTGCCATATAGCTTTTATGGGAAGACGCATATCCCCTATTTTAAGCACCGGCTTCAGTTAGATTATGCCCCCAGCCGGCAAGAGGAAGAAGAGCTTCAGCGTAAGCTTATAATTGAAGAGCCATATAAGCAGCGATATGCAAGGCTTAAAAGTGACCCTTTTTATAAGCCATTTGCCGAGCTTCTAGAGTCTATTGATCTTAAAACAATTAAGATTGCCAATCCTGAAAAATTTGGTTGGGCATTGTCCACGGCGATTAAGTGGTCTTCAGGCCGTATCAGCCACCCTGCTGGTGAAATATCTTGGGTTGATACTTATAGTTTTAATGATATTTCAATAAATGAACCCCAGTTTTTTGGTAAAGGGATATGTTATGCTGGGCTAACTTCTGGTGGTATAGAGCTAAACGTTCCATTTTCATTTGAGTTAAATTTGGAGACTCAATTTATTAACTGCTTATGGGGTGATTTTTATGATAACTCGTCTGAGGAAAGAGAAAAACTCACTGGTAATGAAAAGCTATATTTTAAAATAGATATTAATGAAGAAGATTTTTTTAAACGATTAAAAAGTAATTACTACGATATTCTAGCTAAAGAATTAGCCTCTCAACTTTAGATTCCTTATAGGAGGTTTTCTTGTTTGATACTTTACTTTATAATTGCACTAAGGACTGAACACTAGGGCAAGATGAAACTTCAATAAAGATTAATTTTTGCTCTGCTGTGGCCAGTGTGTGTTTGTCGCTATAGCCACCATTTGATAATGTGAGAGAGTTTGAATTATATGTATAATTGTTTGCAACCTTTTGGCTGTTTTTAGTTTCATTGCAATGTTCATCAATTTGGGTTTCTAATTTAAAAATCATTGCTCTATTTTCTATTACTTCATAGCTCGCCACAACCATGTATTGCCCAATTTGAAAGTCGTTTATAAATATAAATAATTTGCCATTTGGTTTGAAAACATAAATTTTTTCTTCATGGATATACTCTTCGTAGCCAAATTTTTCCACTACCCGACTGTCTTCTATTTCGCCATAAAACATTCCGTCAATAACTTCATTTCTAGTGGTTTGTTCGTCGTTTCCTCCGCAACTTACTGCTATTAATGAAAATAATAAAACGAGTATAAAATTAGTCATAAATTTCTCCTATTAAGAGTTTAATTTATTTTTAATAAAAGTTAATAAAATTTGGGTTGTTTGTAATTTATTTACTATATTTGGTAGCTCTTATAAAACGCTATCATCACAGTAGCTATAAGCTTTCTCCAGTCTCATTTGCCAAGCGCAATGATTATTTAGCTCATCGTCTAAAAGCGCCGTGCAAACTTTGTTGTTAAGCTCAGCCTGAGAGTTAGCTTTAAATGAATGTGTGCCTGTTGAACACCCATTATAGCTTAGGCTATAAGTGTCTGTGTAATCGTTAAACTCTTCATCAGAGTCCCCGCAACCAACTGCCATAGTTATGATTGTTAATAGAGCTAATAATTTAAGTTTTGTCATTGTCTTCCCCTTTTTTAATATAAATATTAAATACAGTTTGAGTGAATAAAAACATAGTTTATTCATAATTATTAAAATGATTTGTATTTTTTCTATTTGTGAAAGTTTTAAAATCTATTAATTTATTTCTCATGAGTCATATTTCATATGTGAAACAGTTGTACGCCTCAAGCTTAATGCAAGAGGCGTAACAAATTATTTTTTTATTAAAATATTAAAATTATTTGAATTCTCCTTCACTTTGATGCTTTCATAATTACTCATGTCTAAATCTTTAATAATTCCTGCTGCTTTAGTATATGCTTCTGCAGAGTTTGTATGTAACATCACTTCTTCGGCCAAAAATGTTGCCACACCCTGTTTGTAATAATCAAGCCCATTGTAGCTATTAATTTTTGTATCGACCCCTTTGCGGAAAGCTTTTTCCAGAGCACTACTCCAAATAATATCTGTATTTTTTGGGATTGAAATGGCAGTTGATCCGTTTTTATAGGAACTAATTTCTCCAACAGTAAAGCCACTGATTTTATCTATATATATGGGTGCAATACTTGTTTTTGCATCATTATGATTTAAAGCTCCGTTGGTAAAACCACCATGGCCACCACTTCCATTAGCAAATGCCAAATTAAAAGAAAAACTAAAAATGGCTATGACTATAAATTTAAATTTCATTAAAACCCTCCTTATTAAGTGTGCAAGTAGATATGGACACATAGTGCACTTCCTCTGCAGCATCTGACATTAAAGACTCTTTTGCTAAAGTCGCTATGCTCTCAAAAAAGTCGCCCACTATTTTTTTATATTTACTAGTTAGTTGTGGTGATTTCTTAATGGCATAAAAGTTACAAGTTGAAAGCCCTTTTGGGTCGTCAACACTGCCCTTAACTGCTAGCTTTGTAATTGTATTGGCAATAGACTCAAGTTTTATACTATTTTGTTGTCCTTTAAATAAATAAAACTTTGGTTTATTATCTAAGTACTCAATTCGACCGTTCTCCATAATGCGGATAACTTTATTTTTTATGGCATAGCTCATCCAGCTATCAATGTATGAAGAGTATAATTTATTATCCTCCTGTAGTTTATTGATTTGTCCTAAATCTTTGAATATGCCGTACTTCATGCCATAGTCAAAGAAGTATATAAAAGGAGCAGTCACAGGGCTGGTGTCAGCCTGTGGCTCCAGTTGGTCCGTAACTCTTTTTGAGCATAACGGTTCCACTCCCGGTAAATTTTCAGGAGCTGACTTGTACATTTGGTCAGCTAAATTAGTTTCTAGCATTTTACCTCCTTATTTTTAATCATATTTCCCCCTATGATTAGTTAATGATTCTTTTCATTATTTTTTTATTCTGTTTTAAAGTTTGTGA
>CALLBC010000062.1 GCA_938001965.1 uncultured Bdellovibrionales bacterium
ATTAGTGCCACCAAAACCAATATGAGAGGTGCCAGGGGCTAAGCCAGGTGGTGTATATATATGGCTATTCTCTTGAGATAAAAAGTACACACCACTTACGAAAAAAGTGAATTTAGCATTAAAACGATCAGCATTTTCTAGAATGTTTTCCCACATATTTAGGTTTTTTGAACCATCAAAACTCACCATTACATATTGAACTTTTTTTTCAGCTTGAATGGATAATGAAAAAAAAGGACTAAGAATAAATAAAATTATGAATAAGTTTTTGATAAGCATGCCCCTTGTAAACCCTAGAAATATAAATATTAGTACTGAGCAAATGATGCTAATTATTTATGAAATATTGTAAAAGCTATAGGGTGCAATAGTCTTAAAGGCTTGTTTTAATTGCTGAATAGGTCTTTACAGCTTCTTATGACAGACTTTAGCTTCGGTTTTACCTTTTCATTAGAAAGCTTTTTAGCTTGAGCTATAACCTTAGGGAACGCTTTTAAAACATTTATGCGGATGGCATCTCCTTTTAATGATAGTAAAATTGAGCCGCCGGGAGCTAATGGAAATGCTAATCTAGTAGAAATTCCAAGTTGATCTCCATGATGAACCATTTCAAAAATTGGGGGGAGCATTAGTAAGTCAGATTTGTTTATAAAAGTTCGTTCATGATTTTCAATAGTTATGCTGGAACTAAGCCCTATATCAAAATTAACAAATGGAGTATAAGTCTCTGTAGCATACCTATAATCAATTGTAGGATTTAATTGCTTACTAGTTTTATTGTCTTTTTTATTTAAATACGCTGTAGCACCGGCACCTAAATAGTAATAAAATCCTAAGTTTGGTTTAATTTTTTTAAAGGGTTTAATTTTTCTTAATTTATTAAGCAGTATTTCAAGATCAACACCTAAAGATACAAATACACTCAAGTTGATGGCGATGGAACGGTCGCCAATAAGTTCTTTAGATTTTAAGTAAAATTCATTATTAAAAATTTCTATAATTTCATTAACTTTCTCAGGAGGTAATTTATTAAAACTAATTTTTAGTATAAATTGAGTTAACTTATTAAGGTATTGTTGTTTAGTCTCCAAGAATTTTTCAATTTCTTCAGAATTTAAATTTTGATAGATGTAATTATTGTAAGAGCTCTCAGATGCTCCTATAGGTATAATAATTTCAGACAACTTTCGTTGGCTATAATAATCACTATTCATATAGCGAGTGTAACTCTCTATATGGTCATAATTTACGCCTTTAAATGAAAATTCAGGGGCAGGTGTGCCTTTTACGGGTTTGTTGTATTGGTCATAATGTGTTGGGAATGCTTCATTGCCAATTGGAACTGATTCAAGAGTGTTGCTGAGCGTAGGACTTAAAAATACAAAGCTAGTTATTATAAGTAAGGAGTAAAAAATTGAATTAAAATTTTTCATTTATTTTTACTCCTTAGGTTTAGTGGTTTATGAAAAATAGCCACTTTAGCCAAGAGGCTATGAAGGGTGTATTACTTCTTATCAATAGTTTGAACTTTAATTCCATTTTTTTGCATTGCTTTTGCTAAGATGGATTGAGCCGACTTTGCATAAACAGCATAAAACTCATCATTAAATTTAGAGATGTCCCAGTCGATACCAGTATCATCAAACTCAGTTGAAAACTTAATAGATTTACCATTTTCTGAAACTCGTACATTGACCTTTTTTTTCAGTCGACCATGCTTAACATTTACAATGTTATGAGACTCTTGTTTGTGAAGTTTGGTTATTTTCTCTGCATCCGGAAGGTCGATTTGGCAAAAGTAAGATAATGTTTTTAGTCCACGTTTTAAAGTAGATCCACATTTTAAGGCATCTCTAGAGTTTAAAATATAAACCTTAGTTTTTAGGCTTAGCCCTTTAAAAAAGCCATTGGCATCTTCAGTAAAAAAAGCCTTTTCTTGGGTTTTTAAAAGCTTCATTTGAGCGCTCTGTGCAGCTAGTGGAATTAGGCTTATTGCTATAAATCCCATGATTAGTTTTGATAAATTCATACTTCCTCCGACAAAAATTGTCATAAATAGCCGCAAATAGTTCGATAAACCCGCTTGAATAGGGTTTATTTTCGATTTGAGGCCTTCTGCTATGTATATAGTGCAAAGCTCATGCACAATTTGACATGGAGCAGTGAGGTTGATAGATATGGCCCTTAAATAAAACTTAGGTTTCATTCGTGATTTACCTGTCCCGGTGGCGATAAATCAGGCATAAAGCCTATAGAATACCCTTTTCAGGTAACTTATAGGAGCCCTGTTGATGACCTCACTTCCTTCCGTGGACTACGATTTTCGTAATCCAGAAGTTCTTAAGCAAGCTTTGACTCATAAGAGTTTTCACAATGAAAACTCAAATCAGTCTGTTGGCCATAATGAAAAATTAGAATTCTTAGGTGACTCTGTTTTAGACCTAGCTTTAAGTGCTATTCTTATGAAGAAGTACCCAGAGTTAGATGAAGGCGCCTTATCAAAAATTCGCGCAAGCCTTGTGAATGAGAATTTTTTAGCGGAAATGGCCAAATCTATTGAGCTTGAAAAGTATATGTTTTTAGGGCGCGGTGAATCTAAGATGATGGGTGCCAGTAAGCCTCGTTTACAGGCTTCATGCTTTGAAGCCGTGATTGGAGCCATGTATTTAGATGGTGGGCTAGAGCCAGCTTATGCTTGGATAGAAAAACTATTTAATGAGAAGTTAAACCATATTAATTTAAATGATTTTTTTGCAACAGATTACAAAACAATCCTGCAAGAGAAGATTCAGAAACTATATAAGATCACCCCTGTGTATAAATTAACTAAACAAGAGGGACCTGATCACGATAAAACTTTTTATAGTGAAATTCATATTAAAGATGAAATCTCTTTCACTGGCGTGGGTAGAACCAAAAAAGCTTCTGAACAAAGTGCCGCCAAACAAGCCTTGGAGACAATGAATGGAAAATAACTTTAAAGCTGGATTTGTAGGTGTTGTTGGAATTCCTAATATGGGTAAAAGTAGTTTGGTAAATCAGCTCATTGGTGAAAAGGTAGGTATTGTATCTGATAAGCCGCAAACAACAAGAAAGAGCGTTGTTGGCATATTTAGTAATCATGAAATGCAGGCCTTATTTGTAGATGCACCTGGCTTTATTAAAGCTGATAAGGGTTTAAATAAATTTTTGCAAGATGAAGCGGGAAGTGTGACTGATAAGTCTGATGTGTTAATGCTGTTACTGACTACTGAAGGTCATAATACTAAAACTGCACAGCGAGCCCTTGAAGAGGTGAGTAAAAAAAATAAACCTTGGTTTGTTGTGATTAATAAGATGGATACAAACCAAACTCATCGAGTTTTAATTTTAGAAGAGCTAATTAAGAAGTACAATGTGCCTGTCATTAGGCATAGTACTAAAGACCCTATGTTTGATCAGAGTGCAGAAATATTAGCTCATATCAAAAGTATTTTACCTAAATCACCAGGACCTCTTTACGATACGGAGAGTTTTACTACTAGCCTTACTCGAGATTGGGTGTCTGAAGTTATTAGAGAAAAGTGCTTTGAGTTACTGCATCAAGAGATCCCATTTAATGTTGCTGTTCAAGTTCAAAAATATCAAGAGTCTACGCCTAACTCTTGTGTAAAAATATACTCAGATATTATTGTGACCAAAAAAAATCATTGCCCAATGATCATTGGTAAAAAAGGCCAAATGATTAAGGAAATTGGCATGAAGGCGAGAAAAGAAATTGAAGATCTTTTAGGTGAAAAAGTTTACTTAGAGTTATTTACTAAAGTGAAGCCATCGTGGCTGAGTGATAACAGAATGTTAAAGGAGCTAGGCTATGTGGTCGAGAAAGACAGCTAATACTCCCAAAGTGGCTATTATAGGCCGTCCTAATGTTGGCAAATCAACATTGTTTAATATTTTAACTCGTACAAGAAAATCAGTTGTTAAAGATGAAGCTGGAGTTACTCGCGATATACAAATTGAGCCCACTGAGTGGTGGGGTAAAAAATTTGATGTTGTAGATACCGGAGGGCTTACAGAAGCTAAGGATGAATTCTCTGTATTAATTAAGGAAAATTTACTTTCCCTTATTGATGATTTTGACTCTTTGGTTGTGGTCATGGATGGTAAATCGGGGCTAGTGCCTGAGGACCGCCTGTTGGTGCGTTTGGCCAATGAAAGCGGTAAGCCTTTTTTGCTCGTAGTGAATAAAGTAGACCAAATGCATAAGAGTGACTTAATTTTAAGTGAGTTTTATGAGTTTGGTCAGGAAGTGATTGCCACTTCTTTTGAGCGCAGAGATAATGTCGATGAAGTTGTTGAGTGGATTATTAAAAATGTGGAAGAGCCAAAACACACAGAAAGAGAAGGTCTGCGCATTGCCATAGTTGGTAAGCCCAATGTTGGTAAGAGCTCTTTGTGTAATTATCTTTTAGGTAAAAAAAGAATGTTGGTTTCCAATATTGCCGGCACAACGGTTGATGCCATTGAAGATAGCTTTAGTTATAATGATAATAAGTTTATAATTGTTGATACCGCTGGGCTAAGGAGACAGGCCAAGCGTAATGATGGTGTAGAGTTTTTGTCTGCAATTAAGTCTCATAAAGCCATAGATAACTCTGATATTGTTTTGTTAATGGTTGATGGGCAAGAAGGGCCAACAAAGCAAGATGCCCATGTTGTGGAGTACATATTAAGTAAGCATAAAGCAGTTATTATGGTTGCTAATAAAGTTGATTTGGCAAAAAAGAAAATTCCAGCATTCAGAAAATGGTTTAAAGAAACTACAGTTAAAGAATTTCACTTTTTTAAAGATATTCCTATTGCCTTTACCTGTGCAAACACCGGAACTGGGGTTAATCAGTTATTAGATCAAATTATACTGACGTGGGATCGTTTAAATATAAAGATACCAACCTCTCAATTAAATAAATTCTTTTACGATGTTATCAGGCAGGCACCCAGTCCTGTTTACGCGACTAAGAATGTGAAGTTTTATTATTTGACTCAAACTGAGCAAGTGCCGCCAAGCTTTATTGCTTTTGCAAATCAGCCAGATGGGGTGACTCCGTCTTATCGAAGGTTTTTATCAAACCGAATTAAAAAGAACTGGGACTTAGCCGGTCTTCCAGTGAGAATATTTGTTATGAAGAGTGGGCGTTGAAAGAAAACAGTAAGACAACAGGTTCATTATGGAGTACGCGGCTTGGGATTTACCTGGCTGCAGTGGGCTCGGCTGTTGGTTTAGGTAACATCTGGAGATTTCCGTTTGTAGTGTCTGAAAACGGTGGTGGAGCCTTTGTACTAATTTATATCTTTTTAGGCCTCGTTGTTGGTGTTCCATTGTTAATTTGTGAGCTCATGCTTGGGCGCTTAACTAGAAAAGGAATCCTAGTTGGAACAAAAGAGATCTTGAGTTCGGCAAATTCCATTAATAAACCAGTTTGGTTAAGAACTATAGTTAAAATGGGCAGTTGTTTAATGATGATTGTTGCCTTTTTAATGTTAGCTTACCTAACTTTAATTAGTTCTTGGGTCTTATATTTCTTATTACAATTTATTAAAAGCCTATTTGTTGAACTACCAATGCCAGTGGGTGAGTTAATGGTGGTTTTAAAATCAAGCTTTTTAGGACAGAGTCTACTTTTGTGCTCCATAATGGTGATTGTAATCATGGTTATTGTGAGAGGAGGAGAAAGTATTTTTGAAAAGTGGGTGAGTTACCTAGTGCCTTTGTTTTCAATATTACTTGTAGTTCTTGCTGCGAAATCACTGTCTCTGGATGTTTCTACAGAGGCTGTTAAGTATTTTTTATATCCTGATTTCTCTAAACTAAGTTTTTCCTCTGTGGGGTATGCTTTAGGGCATATATTCTTTACTTTAAGTGTTGGTCTTGGTCTTACAGTGAGTTTTGGTCGTTTTCTGAGTCCTAAAACAAATATCCCCTTAACTGGGTTTAGGGTGGCCGCTATTGACTCAACAGTGTCAATATTTGCAGGTCTTCTTGTGTTCCCATTAGTAATTAGTGGATTGTATGGTGTCGCTGATACTAGTGGTCCCTCCCTGGTTTTTGATACTGTTCCAAACTTTTTATATAAAATTGAAAATGGTAAAATATTTGGTTGTTTATTGTTTTTATGTCTATTTATATCTGCCATTGGAGCTTGTATTGGACTTTTACACACTCTGGTTACTAATATTAAAGAGGCAAAAAAGTCAGACCATATTAAAACTACATGGGCCTGTGGGGTAGTGGGTGTACTTTTGTCTTTGATTCCCACTTTATTTTTTTCAAGGCTAAATAATATATACTTCTTTGAAAAATCATTATTTGAGCTTTTTGATATAGTACTAGTAAATATTTTATTACCAATCTCCTGCATGATCGTGTTAATGATGGTTTATTTCTTTATTGATCATCAGACTAAAAAATCAGAATTTTTCGGTGAGAATAATTTAATTGATAAGCATACCTACTCTCAATGGATGTTTGCGCTAAAGTATTTGATACCTGTTATTTATATATTCACATATGGTTCAATAGTTTTAAGTTGGATTTTATAGAAAAAAACCATACAAATATGGGCTTTTGTAATAAACTTTTTCCTATTAAAGTATTAAAATAAGAACTCAATTTTTTCAACAATAGGGTAGATCTTCTTCATTAAATTTATTTCTGCTGGAGAGGCCACTCCGTATGGTGAAACTTTATCACCATTAATGTTTAATACTCCCGAGTCATTTGTAACTCCAGTTATAGAAATGCCGGATTTTTTTATTCTAGAATCAATACTAGCTTTTAATTCTGCTGCTAATGGTTTATTGTCTTCACAAAATACCCCCATTTCTGAGTTGTATATAGAAGATCGATTATCTAGGTTGTATGTACCAATATAAATGGCATCATTGCTATAAACATGAGATTTTGAATGTAATCCCCATGTTTGGTTTCTTGGGTTAACAAACTCACCATTTCTGTTTTTGACTTTTACATACTCAATGCCTTCTTTGTCTAAGCCAATAGCAGAGTGAGCCTCTAAGGCTGTGCCAGTGGCAAGAAATTTATTAACTCTTGCATAGAATAAAGCTGCGTTGTACACGGCATCAGTGGATGCCAATGAATTTGTGTAAGCAGTTAGCTTGGCGCCGGCAGCTAAGAGTTGCTTGGTAATTAACTTCGTTCTACAGTTCTGTGATAAATAAGGAGAGCCTAATAAGATATCTTTATTTTTTTTATCTTTTAGAGTTCTGTTTATCACCTCTTCCATAACACGACCCGTGAAGCGATAGTTTTCTTTGTATTTGTTGCTTAGGTTAAAAATGGAAAGTATACGTCGGTCAATAATTGTGTTGTCAATTGGTTTATCTGTTACATACGTGGCATTGTTGCATGACTTACTTGTAGTTGTGTTTTCATAATTACTTTTCCCAACTGTAAAAACCTTATCTTCAATATATGAAGTGTCTTTGTTAAGAATTCCTAAGGGTTTGCCCCAGTCACTATTGGCTGTGGGCATAGTGTTAAAATGACCAAAGATATCAATACCTTTTAAAAATGGAATTTCTTTTGAAGCATAAGGTTCGTTCCAATAAGCGTTGAAACTATTTTTAATAGCAACTAATAAGCCGCCTGCTTCCGCCTTTCCATTTGGTTCATAAGTAATGATTACATCACGGTCATGAAAATTGTATTTTGGATCTAGGTCAAAATATTTATCTTCAATGTTTCTTCCGCCAGTCATGGCATATTTGTCATCTACCAATAATAGTTTTCTATGATTTCTTAAGTTCACAGTCCCAACGTTATCTACAAATGATAATGCTTTTGAAATTGCATGGATCTTAGTTTTAATTTTGTCACTGACATTATAATGTTTAAAAATAAAATTGTTTTTAATTTTTTTGTAATCAACTCCCATTTTCTCAGCTTCTTTCCTAAGTATAATATGGGCGGCTGTGTAGTAGTCACTTTTGAAATCAAGAACTGTGCCTGAAGCGTCTATTAATACACGCACTTTTACGTTCTCTAAAGCCTTTTTAATTAACTCACGAGTGATTAATATGGTTGTTAAGTTAACTTGCTTTTCTTTCTCACCCTTGATGAAATCCATTGCTGTTTCAATTTTATCCACAGACCTTTTATGAACCATTCGATAAATAAAATATTCCAGCTCGATGCTTTTCTTTGCCTTTCTAATTAAGTCAAGCCTAGCATAAAGTGAGGCTAGTCCGTTATCAATAATTCTAAATTTGGTGTTACCAGATTTGTCATTAGAAACTTCATAATGATTCAAGGGGTCTTTGGCATTTTTTTCTAAAAGATCTGCTATTTTATTTTTATAGTCATAAGCCACACCAGTCCTGGTATTTTCTTGGGCTTTACACCATAAACCATCTATTTCATACTGTGTCAGTTTTTTAAATTCAATAGTAGAAAAAGTGGACTTTAACTTTTCAAACTCTTTTTGGGTAATGGCTTTGGCAGAAGTTGATATTTCAGAGCTTAAATCTTTTGTTTCGACAGGTTTTTGTGTAGGTGTGTTCTGGAAATAAAAAGTTGTTGCTCCAAGCCCCAATACAATTGCAATTACAAATACGATTTTTTTCACGATCAATTCCTTTGGTGAAATGTGTTTACTATGTATTGTTATATCGGTTATTAAACAAATAGAGATGAGTGTTCTACAGTGAATTGTAATTTACTGGACTAGTCTTTGAGGTTGAAACGGGTGGATAGTAGCAGCTATTTTTTTCTAACCGCTGAAATTTCTTTTTTTGCAATATTAGTCATATTCCAATGGCTACCACCAGATGTAATTCCTTTACGTACTTCATTAATTTTTCCAGCATGGTTTCTAGCCCAAGAGAAGAGTTTAGCTGCAGTACTTTCTTCAGTGCTACCCTCAGCTTCTATATTAAGAAGTTCGTTGATATCAATGACCTTGTCCTTTTGAAATGAGACATACTCAATCCATGCATCAACAAGATCGTCTGTATTTTTGGCTATTCGTGGGTCTGTGCGGTTCATAAGAGATCTAGCAGTTTTATTGTTATATCTATATATATCAACGGCTAAGAGCTCTGTGGTGTAGTTTAAGCGGTATATATTTCTATAGGCTGCTACTTCTTCATTTAAAATTAGATAAACTTGTCCACTAGAGGACAGGTCCCATGCCCCGGGTCTTACTTTTTTTATTATTAAGCTGTGTTGAACCTCTCTGTAAGATCTAGGAATATGTGTTAGTCCAAAAATTGATCTTAAGGCGGATAACCAAGTAATACGAAACTCAACGGGGTAGTTAAAGCTCTCTTGCAGTATATCGTCAAGTTCATTGCGGTCCATGGTTGCAATTTCTTCCGTTGTTAAAGCATGATATATGTTGTTAAAGTCAATGTTACTGTTAGGCATTTTGTTATTTAAATCATCGAGCATGTCTTCTGCTACTGTATAACCTTCAATATTCTTTATGAGCTTAAGGCAAGCTCGTTGTCTTTTCTGGCGACTGTCTTTGTGGCGAGCAGTTTCAATCTCAATTTTGTTGTAATGGCTCAAGTATCTGCATAAAGGGTAGAGAACATTCCTGGTGCCATGGACAAATTTAGGGTCTCCACTTATGCCTGAAAATAATGAGCGTTGAATGCTAGCCCCAGGGGAAAGGTCTGTTTTCGTCATGGATAATGTTGCTGAAGATAAAATTCTATAGGTAGCAACATATATTGTAGGAGCAGTAATCATAAAATCAATTAGTTTTGCTGGCCCCATCATTGCTACTTTACCCAGTATTCCAGCCACTTGCTTTGCGCTTTTTGCCATTTTTTTCTTTAGTTTCTTTCTCTTTCTCTTTTCTTTTTTGTCGTCCTCAGGACTTTCTTTATTATCTGTGTTATCTTTGCCGTGCACTTCTGTGCTCACGCCACCTAATAAGGCTTGTAAATATTTGTCTGGGTTTTTAATACTGTTTCTACTCTGTAGTTTTTGATTAACTAAGCGGCCAGCGCGGGTTGCACTGGCCGCTTTTTTTCCTTTACCGACGGCTGATTGAACAACGTTCATCCCAGAAATTAAATTGGTAAACTGTTTGGCTCTTTTAAGAGTGACAAAGTTTCTAATCAAAACACCTGTTGTATAAGACACAGTAAGGGCTCTAATGGTTTCTCTTCTAAAGTATTCATCAAATATCACCTTTGAAGGGTCAAAATTACTTACTGCTTCATAATAGGGAAAGTCAGTTCCTGGATTATTAATGGCATTAGCTTGCTTGGCGCCAATCATATAAGAATAGAAACGATGTAATACATAAGATTGCTTCATGCCTTGATATATCAAGTAAGACATAATCACTGGCTCAACACCTAAAGTTAACACCAATTTGAATTTTGCAAAGATGATTGGTGCTTTAGTAAACATAAATTTTAAAACGTCACCATCAATAATAGTTGAAAGTGCTCCACTAATTCCAGCAGACCAAAGTGATTTACTGCTAATAATCATATGCAAGAGCTGATTAAAACCAACATCAGTAAGGTTAATTGAGCTTCCTTCTCCTTTTCTAAGACCAAAAGCAGCGGGATCTTTACTGGCCATTTTGGGTAAGCTATGGAGCAGTGCCATGTTATTTTGATGGTAATCATTGGTAGTTACAGCAGCGCCAAAGTTACCAAGCTTACTAAATAAGTTAGACTCTAAAAGCTCAAAGTACTTTGTTGTTCTAGGGTCATCTTGAACAGCAATGGCATCTCGACGTTTATGCCCTGAGAGATCATCACCATAAAGAGTTTGTTCAGATTTTAATCCAATTAAAGCCTCTTCTTTTTCAGGTGATAGTAATCTTTTTTCAGCAGAAAAGTTAAATAGACCGGGCTTTGTTTGCGAGGCTACCTTACGTTTTTTAAATTTTGTTAAATTACTGGCAAGTAAGTTATCTGAAATTTCATAAATAAATGCTCCATCTTTTGTGTAGCCACCAAAATTCATGGCAGATAAAAAATCCACTACTTGTACAGCCAATAAATGGTTAGTGATTTTGTTGTAATCTTTTTTATCTTTGGTAATTTCGGCAAATAGTTTCTGCTGAATCACCGTAGAGAAGCCTTGGAACCAAATATTTTTTTGGTCATTAGATTCAGGGAGCACTGATAAATCAATTATAGCATTGTTAGTGAAGTCACTGCTTTTTAAATCTCTAGATAGGAGCTCAATGCCATTCAAAAAATTATCTGTTGTTGTATCAAATTTAAGTAAGTCTTTAATGTCCGCATTAGTTATTTCATGATTATATTTTTTCTTGATTGTAAATTTAAGCTTACTTTTATCAACTATGTTACTTCGAGATGAGAAAACTTCAATAGCGGCATTGTTATCTGGAAAAAATGGCTCTTCCTTTATTTTTTCTTGAATAACATCTTGCTCTGCTTGTTCAAGACTTTCTTCCAAAGCTTGTTCATTATTGTGGCTGTATTCTTGCTCATCAACACTGTTTTTTGTGTTAAAAAAATAAAAACATAAGCCTGCGACTAAAATAAAACTAAAAAGATACTTTTTCATGCCTATGTTATCGGTTTTATTAATGATAAAACTGAATCGGATCTAAATAAAATCTTATAACTAGACTATTTTACTAGTTAGGCTGTTTTAGCTTGAGCCAAGGGGTACTTCGGGGAAAACAATGAGAGGCGTGCTAGACTCGAGTCTTGATGGGAGGCAATGAGTTTTACGGTAAGATGAAGTCCTTAGTGAGTTTTTCAGATAGGTATTCATTTTTAAAGGGGTTTATGCAAAAGCCATTATGGCCGCCATATTTTGGTGTTATTAGGTTTAAATTTTTATTTTGTTTACTTTGTTCATAAGGATAGCAGTTAGTATCTAAAAATGGATCGTCAAGCGCGCTAATGATTAGTGTGGGAATGGTTATGTCCAGTAAATTTTGTTTAGAGCTGCACTTGTGGTAATAGTCATTGGCATTTTTAAAGCCATGAATGGGAGCTGTTAATAGGTTGTCAAACTGTTCAAGGTTTTTAACTTTGTTAAGTTTAGTAAGGTCATACTCAGTGAGTAGGTGTTTTTTTGCATGAACTTTTTCAATTAAAGTTTTTAAAAAGTTTTTTGTATAAACTTTGGAGAAGCCTTTTTTAAGCTGTTTAGAGCAGTCTTTCAATTGCATGGGAGTGGAAATAGCAACAGCCTTTTTAATTTTAGTGTCCAAGTTATGGCCGGATTCTCCTAAGTGCTTTAAAATTAAATTTCCACCCATGCTAAACCCGATGAGAAAAACGCTATTGTATTTGTTCTTGTTCTTGTTAAGAGCATGTTTTAAAACTGTATCTAAATCATAAGTACTGCCTGAGTGATAAAAGAGCTTGGTTTTATTTATTTCATCACTACAGCCCCTGTAATTCCAGGCTAATGTGTCATAGCCTCTTTGATGAAATAAATTAACCATTCCTTGAATATAAGGACGTCTAGAGTTTCCTTCTAGGCCATGACAAAGTACAATGAGTTTATCACTATTTGCCGCCGTCCAGTCTAAGTCTAAAAAGTCAGAATCGGGAGTGGATATTCGCTCGCGAGTAAAGGGTGTGTCAGCCACCTTCCTAAACTGGGAGGTAAAAATTGTATTAATATGGCCATTTCGAAGCCAAAACTGTGGTTTGTTGCCCATGGACAGTTAATTAAAAATTAACACCTAAAACAAAGGACAGTCTGTACATATCACCACTTGGGAAAATGCCTGTTGGTGTGCCGTCAGGTGTAATTTCTGAGCCTTCATCTTTAAAGCTCACTAAGCTATAAACAGCCTCGCCACCAACATAAAACTTTTTATTAGAAAGTTGGTACTCGAGACCGCCACCTAAGTTTGCACCATAGCCAGGAGTTTTATCAAATAGAGCGTCACCAGCACTTGTGGACGCCGTCTCTCTATTCATGTAGGCAAAGCCAATGATTACATAAGGGTTAAGCTTAGCTAGGTTTCTGATAATATTTTGTGTATTAATAAAATACTTTAGGTTCATGCTAATGTCAGTGAAGTCAGAGGAGCCTTTTACAATTTTTCCACCAGCTAAAAATGCTAAATTATGATTTGAAGTGATATATTGAAGCTGAATAGCCATGCGTAAATCAAGAAAAAAGTTTAGGCCCAGGCCGTAACTAACGGCTGATTCATAAAGTTGAGACCCTAAGTTTCCAGTTAAGCCAGTGTAACCCCCAATAAAGTGTAGAGTGAATTGGCGGCCATTTTTAAAAAAGTTTACATCGGCTTCTTCGTCACCGTTATCATCATATTCACTGTAATCAATAAATGGATCATAGGCATCATTTGCGTTGGCACTGATGGAGGTAAAGCCGGTGAAAAAACAAAGTAGTAGTGATAAAATGAGCTTTATATGAATTGACAAAATAACCCTCCTGAAGGCTTAAAAAGTACACAGTTATTTATAACAATAATAGCAGTATCGGACTATCTTGAGCCATTGATTTAAGGACCTTGGTCGCGGAAACCTTTAAAAATGGGACATATTTTTTAGTTATTTTTACTGGGAGATTATAAGGGCTAAAATATGCAACATATTAGTGCAAAAATATGTTTTTTTACTAATGCCTGAAGCTTCAGTATGTCACTAAAATTTGGAAATACAAACTAAGAAGTGACAAATTTTCATATAGTGTAAATTGGGTTGCTCACTGTTATTTTCATTGGTATCAAAAGGGTGTTTAAGAGTAAATATACCCCTGGGAGCCTAAAATATGGCCATAGATTACAAAAAATCGGGTGTTGATATTGAAGCTGGAGATCAGCTTGTTGACTGGCTTAAGCAAAACCCTGCAAAAACAAATATAAATAACCCTAATATAGTGTCTGGGATAGGTGGCTTTGCCTCTCTTTTTAAGGCTGACTTTAAAGATATGGAGTCTCCATGCTTAGTGTCTTGCACTGATGGGGTGGGCACTAAAATCAAATTAGCCACACAGTTTAAGCGTTACCGCGAAGTGGCCCAGGATTTAGTGGCCATGTGTGTAAACGATATGATTTGCGCAGGGGCCAGGCCCTTATTTTTTTTAGACTACTACTCATGCGGTAAGTTAATTTTAGAGGATGCCAAGGAGTTTTTAACCGGTGTCAGGCTTGCTTGTGAAGAGTCTGATTGTGCTCTCATTGGTGGCGAGACAGCTGAAATGCCAGGTATGTACTCAGGTGGAGATTTTGATTGCGCTGGGTTTTCTGTGGGGGTGGTTGATCAAGTCAAAGCCAAGGGTAAGTATTTAGTGGAAGACGATGATCAATTGATAGCCCTTGCGAGTTCAGGCTTTCACAGTAATGGTTTTTCTTTATTGCGTAAATTATTTTCAGATGACCTGGAGGATTGGCAAGAGCAATTAATGACTCCCACAGCTCTTTATGTAAAGCCCGTGTTAAAGTTATTAGACTCTGATTTAGATTATAGCATCCATGCTATGGCCCATATTACTGGTGGTGGTATTAAAAATATAGCAAGAGTGGTTCCAGATAGCACACAAATTAATATTAAGGCTTGGGATATTCCGCCAGCTTTTATGGAAGTGAAAAAAAGAAGTGGTTTGTCTTATCCTAAGTTACTAGAGACCCTGAATTGTGGCATAGGCTATGTTTTAGTGGTTGGTGCAGATAAAGCAGATCAAGTATTACAGTTTTTTAAAACAGAAGGTGTACAAGCCTTTAATGTTGGGTCATTAACTAATGATATTTCTTTGAGTTCACCTAAATTAAATTTACCCGAGGGCTGGAATGAGTGAAGCAAAAAAACAAGTTTTAATTGTTTCTTTGTATGATCGAGGTTTTTATTTATCTAATGAGTTAGCTGAGCAAGGCCATAATGTAACTTTACTTAACCTACCTTATAAAAATGACCAATCAGATTTTTGGTCTAATCCCTTTGGTTTTTTTAAAAACGAAGCCTTAACTTATAATCAAAAGTATTACCTAGAAGGTCCGTCAACAAGTCACCTGGAACGGGGGTTGTCTCTCTGGTTAAATGAAGGTCCTATTGATTTTAAAACAGAATTTTCAAAGCAAATCCTTGACTCCAGAGGAGCATCAAAGGATTGGGTTGAGCCATTTTCTAAAAGTATATTTTCAACCACTAATAATTTGGACAAGTTTAAAGCGAGTAAGGCGGAGACTTATAATTTTGAATTGGACTATTTAGTTAAGAACTCAAGTGTTCAGTCCATTCAGCATGAAATTAAGAACACAGAACGGCTAGGTGTTAAGCTGCTGAGTGCAAAGTTAAGTAAAATCTCAAAAACAGAAGATAAAAAAAGTAGTGTTTTAGTTGGTGGAGAAACTTTAGTTTTTGATAAAATCATTTGTTTGTTAAGCTCCTATGAGTGCAGTTTGTTGTGTAAGGAGCTATTGGATTATGTTTACAAAGGGAGAACTCTTTACCCAGAGTGGGTTTGGTTAAACACAAAATTTGATTTTGAGCCTTGTGATCCTTTGGAGCTAATGCCTGAGCACTTTGTGGTTCTAGATGATGTGGATACAATATGGGCCTATAAAAATTTATTATTTGTAAAAAAAGACAACTTAACAAACTCTTTAGAGGTTAGCTTTCGCTGGCCATTCAATGAAAGGGCAAACTTAAGTTATATTAATGATGAGCTAATGGAAATTAAAGAATTTTTTGAAAGTAAAATAAAGAATATTAAATTAAAAGTGAGACCCTTAGTTGAAGAAGAGCTAGCTCCTTTTTATGTTTACGATGAGGTTGCACTTAAACAGTTTAATAATGAACTTCAAAAAAATAAATACATTATTCCTTTTGGACCTGAGTTGTGGTTGAACTGGGATTTAATGAGTATTATGAAACAACAGTATAGCTTAACTATGGAAGGAAGATTAAATCATGATTAAAAGATACACGCGTGAAGAAATGGGAGCTGTTTGGAGCGAACAAAATAAATTTGAATCCATGAAGTCTGTGGAAGTGAGTGTAGCAAAAGTGCAAGCTAGTCTTGGTATCATCCCTAAAACAGCTGCCAAAAATATTGAAAAAAAGTCTAAGTTTAAAATTTCTGAAATTGAAAAAATAGAAAAGGTTACAAAACATGATGTCATTGCTTTTGTAACAAATATGGCTAAGTATGTGGGTAAAGACGGGCGTTACATCCATTTTGGTTTAACCTCCTCAGATGTGATTGATACGGCCTTAAGTGTTCGTATTGCCCAGGCCGGTAAAATTATAAATAAAAGTATTTCTGGTCTTGAAAAAGCATTAAAGGCACAAATTAAAAAACATAAAAAAACATTATGTGCTGGCCGAACCCATGGCATGCATGCTGAACCGACCACTTTTGGTTTTAAACTTTGTGGTTTTTTAGTTGAGTTAAAAAGAAATGAACAGCGATTTAAGCAAGCCTTAGATGAAGCCCTAATTGTGAAACTCAGTGGTGCAGTGGGCACTTACTCAGCACTGTCGCCGCAAGTGGAAAAAAAGGTGGGGCAGCTATTAAAACTTAGGCCTGAGGCCATTGCCACACAGGTTGTCCCGCGTGATAGGCATGCCAACTTGTTAAATGCTCTGGCTTTAATTACCTGTGGACTAGAAAGATTATCTGTAGAGCTAAGGCATTTGCAAAGAACAGAGGTGTACGAAGTGGTTGAAGGTTTTAGTAAGGGCCAAAAAGGGTCAAGTGCAATGCCTCACAAAAAGAACCCGATTAGTGCTGAAAATATTACCGGCGTGGCTAGGCTGTTGAGGTCTTATGCCGGAGCTAGTTTAGAAAACGTGGCTTTATGGCATGAAAGGGATATTAGTCATTCATCCGTTGAAAGAGTTATTTTTCCTGATGCATTTATTTTAGTGGATTATGCTTTGGCTCGAATGACTCGAGTGATTGCTAATTTGCAGGTGAATAAAGAACAAATGATAAAGAATATGAATATTTCTGGTGGGCAGTTATTTAGCTCACATGTTCTTTTGGCATTAGTTAAAACTGGTATGTCGAGAGAAGACGCTTATAAGCTTGTACAAAAAAATAGTCACAGTTTAAAAGTGGGTGAAAATTTAAAAGATAAACTACTAAAAGACAAAGAGGTTAAAGCCAGAGTGAGTGCAAAGGAGCTTGAAAATATATTTTCAGGCAAAACTCATTTAGTAGCCATAGAAAAAGTCATTGCAAAAACTTTAGGAGCAAAAAGTGCAAAGTAAAAAAGGCTCATTGATATATGAGGGGAAGGCTAAAAGAATATTCTCTGTGCAAGGGGATGATAGCCTTGTGTGGATGGAGTTTAAAGATAGCTTAACAGCCTTTAACGCTTTAAAAAAAGCGGAGATGGATGATAAGGGGATAATTAACAGAGATATTGCCACTTTTATTTTTAAATACTTAGCAAAAAACAATATTGCGACTCATTGGCTAGAGAGCTTAGGTGATCGTGACATGGTTTGTAAAAAAGTAGAAATTATTCCGCTAGAAGTTGTGGTTAGAAACACATTGGCTGGGTCAACAGCTAAGAAGTTTGCCTTTGAAGAAGGAACAACTCTTAAAAAACCACTTGTTGAATTTTATTATAAAAAAGATGAGCTTAATGATCCATTTATTAGCGATGATCAAATTTTAGCTTTTGATATTTGTGATAGTAAAGACATATTGGAAAATTTAAAGCAACAGGCCTTACAAGTTAATGAGTTACTGTTTAACTTATTTGATAAAATCAATATTAAGCTCATTGATTTTAAGTTGGAGTTTGGGAAGGACCCTGCCGGTAATATCATACTGAGCGATGAGATTTCACCAGACAGTTGCCGTCTGTGGGACAAAACAACTAATGAAAAAATGGATAAGGATAGGTTTAGAAGAGACCTGGGTGGAGTTATTGAAGCCTATAAAGGTATATTGGATCGATTAACAAAAGTAAAAGAAGAAGTACTTTAAGGAGCTATAAATGAGAGTGGGTGTTAAAATTTTACCGAGAAAAGAAGTGTTAGACTCGCAAGGGCGTACAGTAACTAAGACCTTACAAAGTAATAAGTTTTCTGTGAGTGATTGCAAAGTTGGTAAGTACTTAGAAATTGAAGTGGATGCCAGCACTGAGCAAGAGGCCATGGACGAAGTTAAAAAAATGGCTGAATTTGTATTGTATAACCCTCTTACTGAAAGCTATACATTAGAGGTTTTATGAAAAAAGTAGGTGTTGTTCGTTTTTTAGGGACAAACTGTGATCGAGATATTTGGCAAGCCTGTGAAGCTAAAGGTTATAGTCCTGAGTGGTTATGGTATGAAGATGGCTTTGATGTTTCAAGTTACGAAGCCGTAATTATCCCTGGTGGATTTAGCTATGGAGATTATTTGCGCTGTGGGGCGATGGCTGCAAAGTCACCGGTAATGAAATCAGTGGTGGAGTTTGCCGGAGCCGGTAAGCCTGTTTTAGGAATTTGTAATGGCTTTCAAATACTATGTGAAGTGGGACTTTTGCCAGGAGCTTTAGTAAAAAACACTAGCGGTATGTTTGTGGATAAGTGGACCGAGTTAAAAACAGAAAACCCTTGCCAGTTTTGGGGTAAATCTGTTGCCAACTCAAGATTACCCATTGCTCATGGAGAGGGTCGTTACCATATAGAGCCTGAGCAACTAGAAAAAATTAAGTCTTCTGGGCAAGTTTGGTTAACTTACAAAGACAACCCCAATGGGTCGGTGGCTGATATTGCCGGTGTTTTAAATGAAAATAAAAATGTAGCAGGGTTAATGCCCCATCCTGAGCGCGCCATGTTTGATTGGATGGGTGGTGATGATGGCTTTTCATTTTTTTAAAAAGGATTAATTTTAATGAGTTTAGAAGAAAATTTAAAAAAATATCGTATTTCTGAAAAAGAGTATGGCTTGATTTGTGACCAATTGAGTAGAGAGCCCAAAGGTATTGAGTGGGCCCTTTACTCTGCCCTTTGGAGTGAGCATTGCAGCTATAAAAGCTCAAAGTATCATTTAAAAAAATTATTTTCAAAATCTGAAAGAGTTTTACAAAGTTTTGGTGAAAATGCCGGAGTGATTGATTTAGGGCAAGGGGAGCGAGTGGCTTTTAAAATGGAAAGTCATAACCATCCAAGCTTTATTGAGCCCTATGAAGGAGCTGCAACAGGAGTTGGTGGTATTTTACGAGATATTTTCACTATGGGGGCAAGGCCAGTGGCTCTTGCTAACTACCTTTGTTTTGGTGAGCCAGATGCTGAGCGTATGCCCACTTTAGTTAAAGGGGTTGTGTCTGGAATTTCTGGTTACGGAAACTGTGTGGGTGTTCCTAATATTTCTGGGCAAACAGAGTTTCACTCCTCTTATAACGGTAATATTTTAGTGAACGCTTTTGCTTTGGGTTTATTTAGGCCTGGTGAAAAAGTATTTACCTCGCAAGCTGAAGGTGAAGGCAACTTAGTGGTTTATGTGGGAGCAAAAACAGGCCGCGACGGTGTTCATGGTGCCAGTATGGCTAGTGAGTCATTTGATGACGATAATGAAGCCAAAAAGCCCAATGTACAAATTGGTGATCCTTTCTTTGAAAAATTATTAATAGAAAGTTGTATTGAGGTGATGGAAAAGGGGTTGGTTGTTGCCATTCAGGATATGGGGGCTGCCGGTTTGACCAGCTCAAGTTTTGAAATGTCCTCTAATGGTGGCGTCGGTTTTGATATTTCCTTAGATAAAGTTCCTCTCCGTGATAGCCGTATGACTCCAGAAGAAATTTTACTTTCTGAAAGCCAGGAGCGCATGCTTTTAATTTGTGAGCCAAAAAACTTGCAAGCCATAAAAGATGTATTTAGTCGTTGGAATTTAGATGCAACAAGCATAGGAACAGTGACCAAAGAAAAGCGTATACGCTTATCTTGGAATAATGAAGAGCTTTGTAATATAGACCCTGATAATTTAGTGGATAATGCTCCAATGTACGGGCCTGAAGATCGCCCATTTAATGAGTGGTTTCCCACTCATCGAGTTGGTTCACGAGATAAGTTATTAACTGACGTTAATAACTTTGAGTTGATGCTTATTAAGTGTTTAACCGACGTGCGTGGCTGTAACCGCAATTGGATTTTTGATCAGTATGATCAAAGAGTGGGGGCACAAACCATATCTGATTGTAGTAATGATGTAGGTGTTATTCGTTTACCTGACAGTGAACGTGCCTTGTCCGTTGTTCTTGGCTGCAGGCCTTACGTAATGCGACTAGATAGCGCAGAAGGTGGTAAAGATTCAATCGCTTATCCGTCTGTAGAGTTAGCAAGCCTTGGTTTTGAGCCACTGGCTGTGACCGACTGTTTAAACTTTGGTAACCCAGAGAAAAAAGAACTTATGACTGAGTTTGTTGCCAGTGTTCAAGGAATGTCTAAACAATGTGAGGCTTTAAAAGCCCCAATTATTAGTGGTAATGTTAGTCTTTATAACGAAACCATAGAAAAGAATGTCACATCCACGCCGTCCACTGGAGTGGTAGGTTTAAGAGATTCAGTATATGGCCCAAGTAATAAAGTCAAAAATGAAAATGAAGTTGTTTTAATGCTAAGTATGGAGCAACTAAAAATGAGTGGGCAGTTTGCTGAAATTAGTAAGCAGCCCATGAAAGCTTGTGGAGAAATTAACGCTAACGCAACAGCCAGCTTTATCAAAGACTTAAGAACTTTTGTTTTAGATAATAAAGTGTCTACCTCAAAAGTGGTTGGAAAGTTTGGTCTAGCTTATACTCTTGCTCGCATGTGTATGAATGGTGTGGGTATGACCATTGATACGACCAATAGTAGTGAGTTATTAGCAAGCACAACTGAAAAGTATTTTGCTGAAAGCTTGTATCAAGTTGTGGTTTGTTTACCTGAAGGTGACTATAAAAAAATGAACACAGAGAATTACAGTAACTTAGAAATTGTAAAGCTGGGAACCACTGGCGGCTCAAAGCTGAAAATAGATAGTAATATAAATATGGACGTAGCAAAAATTATTGAATCTTATAACTCTTGGGGTGAGCATTTTGAAACATTGGCATGATGAGTGTGCAGTATTTGGTTGTTGGCAAGATCCTGAGGCTGCAAGAATGGCCTACCTTGGCCTTTATGCTCAACAGCATCGCGGGCAAGAGTCCGCAGGTATTGTGTCTTTAGATAATGGTAAGCATATCATCCATAAAAATATGGGTTTGGTTGGAGATGTTTTTCAAGAAGAAGACCTTGTTCGTTTAAAAGGTGAGGCCTCCATTGGCCATGCAAGGTATTCAACCACTGGTGATAGTTTAGCTATTAATGCACAGCCAGTGACAGCCACATTGCAAAATGGCCCAGTGGCCATTGCTCATAACGGAAATATTGTTAATGCCAAGCAATTAAGAAAAGATTTAATTTCTGATGGGGCCATCTTTCAGGGAACCAGTGATACTGAGTGCTTGTTACATATGATCGCCAAAAATAAAAGTGATGATATGATTGAGTGTTTAAAGCAGTCTTTACCAAAATTTGAAGGAGCTTTTTCTTTAGTGTTAATGACAAAGGATTCTTTAATAGCAGTGCGTGACCCTCATGGCTTCAGGCCATTAGTGCTTGGGCAAAGAAAAACGGCTGATGGTCGCTTTTCTTATGTGGTGGCATCAGAAACTTGTGCCTTTGATTTAATTGGTGCGAAATATATTCGAGAAATTAAACCTGGTGAAATTTTTTGGTGTGACAAAGACGGTGACCACAGTGAAATGTACACAGAGCCTAAGGAAAAGTTAGCCCGTTGTATCTTTGAGCATGTTTATTTTGCCAGGCCTGACTCAGTGGTTTTTGGTCAAAGCGTTTATGAAACAAGAAAGGAAATGGGGAGAGTGTTAGCCCGTAAAACCGGTGTGGAGGCTGATGTGGTTATTCCTGTTCCAGACAGCGGAGTTCCTGCAGCCATTGGTTATAGCCAAGAAAGTGGAATTCCTTTTGAGTTAGGTATTATCCGTAATCACTATGTGGGAAGAACTTTCATTCAGCCCAGTCAATCCATTAGAAGTTTTGGGGTTAAAATTAAATTAAACCCACAGTCAGAAGTTTTAAAAGGGAAGCGAGTAGTTGTGATTGATGACTCTTTAGTGAGAGGGACCACCAGTCAAAAAATTATTCGATTAGTCAGACAAGCTGGTGCCACGGAAGTTCACTTCAGAGTGGCTTCTCCTCCAACTCTTTCTCCTTGTTTTTATGGTGTGGACACACCAAAGAAATCACAGCTCATTGCAGGCTATAAGTCTGTTGAAGAAATCAGAGAGTTTATAGGAGCAGATAGTTTAAAGTATATGATTTTAGAGTCCATGGTAGAAGCTGCTTGTGGCACAAGAGCGAAACCGCGTGAGGCCGGTTTTTGTGCGGCCTGTTTTGGTGATGAATACCCAACGGAGCTTTTCAATGAGAGTGTCACTTAATGTTAGAGTTTAAAAGTCACCCTCATGAAATTTTTGAACAGTGGTATTTGCAAAGTATGGGCAAATCCAAGGAGCAAAGCTTTGCCTTGAATTTAAAAATTAAAACTCAATCATTATTAAAAAATATGTTCACCCAAATTGTACCCTCTTTGGATAGAATGAATCAAAATGCATTTGTATTGGCCACTGCAAGTAAGGAAGGGGTTCCTTCCAGTCGAGTTGTTTTGCTAAAGCAATATAGTGAAAAAGGTTATGTTTTTTACACCAATTACAATAGCGACAAAGCCCAAGACCTTCTGGCAAATCCAATAGCTTCACTAAACTTTTTTTGGGCTTACCCAACAAGGCAGGTGCGTATTGTGGGGAAGGTTAGTAAAGTTAGTTATGAGCAATCCAGTGAGTATTGGAGCAGTCGCCCGAGAGGGAGCCAGGAAGGAGCTCTGGCTTCGAATCAAAGTAAAAAAATCAATAGTTATAGTGATTTAGAAGATAGTCTTAAAGAGGTTCATAAAACTCATAAAGGCAAAGATATTCCTTGTCCGGAGCATTGGGGCGGATTTATAGTGGAGCCTAAAAGCTATGAATTTTGGCAGGCAATGCCTAATCGTTTGCACAAGCGAACTTTATTTAAACTCAACCAGCAGGGAGATTGGGATAAACATTTTATATCCCCATAAAACAACAATGAAGATACTAGCGCTTATTATAATTCTTGTGACCAGCACCTCTTGCTCAAATTACTTTATGAGAAAGAAGTGTGAAAAGAAAAATTGGTTTGAGTACGGGCAAAGTGTTGCACTAAAGGGCCTACGTTTAGGTTCGGACCAATTTTATAATCAATGTAAAAAAGCGGAAGCAGAGTTTGATGAGATGAGTGCCGATCAAGGGTTTAAAAAAGGCATGAACACTTATTGCTCGAAAGAGGCGCCTTATGATTACGGAAAAAGAGGAAAACCCTATAACTTTGAGTTTTGTGATCACACTTATATTGCCAAAATGAAGTCGGAACATAAAAAAGGTTTAAGAGTTTATTGCCGTCCCTCTAATGGTTTTCCAGAAGGTATAAAGGGAGACCCTTATAATAAATTATGTCCCATGGATATGGAGGCTAAATTTTTAAAAGGTTTTAATAAAGGAAGAATTAAATATTTACGTTCTGAAATTGTTAAGTATAGGCACGAGGTTCGTGATCTTGAACGAGATATAAAGAAAAAAGAATATGATTTACGAGAGTATAAAACAGACTTACGTGATTTAAATTATCACTACTCCGATAGAGCCGGTCGTTCATCAATTAGCATTGAAAATGGCCGAATTTATATTGGCCGCAGAAACAGGAATAGATTTAGAACAAAAGAGGAAGTGGACTCAGAGCGTGGTCGCCTTGAAAGTGAAGTTAGAAGTCTTGAGTCAAGAGTGAGCTCTATGGAGAGAAAGCGCTCTGTTGCTAGAGAGAAAATAAGAGAGTTTGAAAAAGAAATTGCAATTTTAACTGAATAAAAAAAAGGAATGAAAATGACTAAATTTTATATATTACTATTAACATTGTTCGCAGTGAGTTTTGCCAATGCAAATCACGACCGTGTCCGTTACTATTCATGTAGCGATTATAAAAATATTAATGCTGATCAGTCTTGTAGTAGTGAGTTTAATGGTCTTCAAGAGGATATTTGTGAAGTTTGTCGTGAAGGAGAGTCTTGTTTTATGGCATTAAATAATAAGCTACAGCGTGGCCTTTGCCAGGCCTACATAGAAGGTAAAAGTTGCTTTATGGCTTTAAATAATTCTGATCGTCATTGGTGCCAGGTGATTGCCGAAGGTGGTTCTTGTGGAGATCTACGCAGTGATGTGGACCGTTTTAGATGTGAACATAATGAATTTCCTTCTCGTCACACTTTTTGGATATATTAATGAATATAGCTATTGTTGGGGCTAATCGTGGAATTGGATTAGAGTTTTGCAAGCAGTACAGTGCTGCTGGAAATAAGGTTTTTGCCTTTTGTCGCAAAGCAGGTGATCAGTTAAGTGGTTTAGCTGTGGAGCAAGTTATTGAAGGTTGTGAAGTAACAAGCTTGGATTCTTTAGTGACTTGTGTAAAACAGTTGAAAGTGGATAGCATTGATCTCTTGGTTCATGTCTCTGGAGTCTTAAAATCAGAAAGTTTAGATAACTTTGATGTTGAAGCCATAAAACATCAATTTGAAGTCAACTCTATTGGTCCAATTTTATCTTATAAGGCATTTGCAAAGCACTTAAACCCTGGAAGTAAATTTTCAGTTTTGAGTAGTCGCATGGGATCAATTGAAGATAATGGCTCTGGTGGTATGTATGGCTATAGAATGTCAAAGGCGGCAATCAATATGGCAGCTGTTTCTTTAGCCAATGATCTCAAAGAAAAAGGAGTTGCTGTTATAATTTTACATCCTGGTTACGTAAGAACAGACATGACTGGTGGAAATGGTTTAATTGACACTAATGAGTCCGTTGATGGTTTGGTTAAAATCTTAGCTGAAAAAAATATGGAGCATACAGGGACGTTTTGGCATACCAATGGTGAGCAGCTACCTTGGTAAAAAAATCTAAATTATAATGTAAAACCCGGACCATGGTCCACTTGCAAAAGAATGTGAAAATCCGATAAGAAAGTATGAAAAATTTCGTACTAAAAACAGTAATATTCGCATTATTCATTGTTATGATAATTTTCTTATCACAACAACCTGCTCATAACGAAGAGCAGGCCAAAAAGGTTTCACAAGGTCTGACTCAGTCTCTTAAGAGTGCACAAAATGAACTCTTGTTGGTTTTGGGGGATGATTCAACACTAAAAAAAGAAATCAAAGATTTAAAGCTAGCCTATACAGGCTGTAAAGGCTCAAACACAGATTTATTACCGGACTTTTTATATAATAAAGAAACGGGTTTAGTTGAAATTTGTAATGTGACATTACTAAATAGAACTACTGATTTTCCTCAGCGTTTAGTGTATGAGTTTTTTACTGATCACCAATTATGTATGAACTCGCCAAACGATACGGTAGAGAGAATATGTAATGATCGTGACAGAGATCAGCGTTATGCAGTGAATAGAGTATTAGCTAGTCATGATAAAAAAAGCACAAACCTTTTAACACTAAATGTAGATTATGGTGATAGAAGCAGTGTGTTTATGGTAATGACGGGGAATCAATCTAAATTGGCCTATAAAACTAGTTATGGCGCCGAAGCACTACTTCAGTTAGAAGAGGAAGATATTACTTACTTAAAGAATCAGCTCACTAAAATTGACAGAAAGTTTTCTAAGCCTAAGTGTGACCGCCGAGTGATTAAATTATTTGCTCTAAATGATAGGGGACAAAGGTTTAGGTCTTATGCCTGTATTGAGGCCATTAGCAAACATACACAAAAGTTATTAAAGCTGGCTAGAACTGTGAGTTCTTTCACTAAGAACACTTTCTAAGAGTCCAAATCTCTGAATAAATATTTAAAAAATTTCCCCTTTCCTTTTGATTGAGTGCGCTTACGGCAGCATCGCGTCTTCGCGCTTTGTCACCTTTGCAGGTGAACACAGCGCGGATACGCGAAGCGCGACGCGATACTCAAGCAAAAGGAAAGGGGAAATTTTTTAAATATTTATTCAGAGATTTGGGTAAGTAAAACTGATTCGAAAAAAGCTTTACTAGCTTAGCTTTCTTCTGTGAAGCCTTATCTAAAACGAGTTCGGAGCGCAAAGGGCAAAGCCCCCTGAGCACCGTATGTCTGAGGCTTTAGATAAGGCTTCACAGAAGAAGGTTAAGCTAGGGCTGGGTAGTAGTAAATATCAATTGCAAGAGCTAGCTAAATCCTATAAATTATTGGCTTATGGCAAAAATTTCTTCAGCATCGATTAATAAAATTAAGTCTTGGTCAGCTCTTGAGCCAGGCGACATTGTGGACATAGTTGCCCCATCTTCTGGCAGTGATAGAAAGGGTCTAAAGCAGGCTACCGACTTTATTCGTTCAATGGGCCTTGTGCCGCGATATCAAAAAGGAATTTTTGGAGCAGATTTATTATGTGCAAGCTCTGATGAAAATCGTTTTAAGCAATTAAAAAGAGCAATTGCAGCAAAGGATTCCAAAGTTATTTGGTGTTTGCGAGGAGGGTATGGCTCGGCAAGAATTTTACCCATGCTTGATAAATTAAAAACTCCAAAAGTAACTAAGCTTTTAATTGGCTATAGTGATATCACTCACTTGCATATGTTAGTAAATTATAAATGGAAATGGCCAAGTTTGCATGCATCTATGTTAGAAGAGCTAGGCACGGGGCATACTACTAAACAGGAAGTGAATGACTTAAAGAAGATTTTATTTGGTAAAAAAGATAGCATTACCTTTAAGAATTTAAAGCCCTTAAATAAACAAGCCCGAGTAAAGAAAACAATTCATTCAAAAATTACTGGTGGTAATTTAACAATTTTAATGGCCTCTTTTGGTACGCCTTTTCAGGCTCATGCGAAAGGCCAAATTTTAATGTTAGAAGATATTGGTGAGCGCGGTTATAGAGTGGACAGAATGTTAGTTCAGTTAAAGCAGGCCGGGTACTTTGCAAATCTTAGAGCCTTAATTTTTGGTGACTTTGTGGGTGGTGAAGAAAAGGACTCAGTGTCTTTGTGGAAGGATGTGCAAAAGCGTTTTGCGGCATCAGTTAGTTTTCCTGTCCTTAAAAATATGCCTAGTGGCCATTCATTAAAACAAAGGCCCGTACCACTAATGACAAAAACTAAATTAAACTTAGGTATGAAGCCAAGTATAGAAATCTCAACGGGAATCAAATAGGTGAGTTATGTTAAGTGAGTTAAAGCCTGGATCAACAGTTCACCTTATGGGTATTTGCGGGACTGCAATGGCAAGTCTTGCCGGACTTTTACAAGACATGGGTTTTAAGATCACTGGCAGTGATCAAAATGTTTATCCACCCATGTCTACAATGCTTGAGAGTTTAGGCATTAATGTTATGGAAGGCTATCGCGGCAGTAATTTAGATCATAAGCCTGACTTTGTTATTGTTGGTAATGTAATCTCAAGAAGCAATGAAGAGGCTCAGGCTCTGTTGAAGTCTAATATTCCATATACCAGTTTACCTAAGGCAATGGGTGAGTTGGTTATTGCTGATCGGAACTCTATTGTTGTCTCTGGGACCCATGGTAAAACAACCACAACCTCCATGCTCGCTGTTATGACTGAAGAGCATAATTTGAACCCTGGTTTTTTTGTGGGTGGTATTCCTTTAAATTACGGTAAATCATTTAAAAAACCGACGGGTGACTATTTTGTAATTGAAGGGGATGAGTACGACACTGCCTTTTTTGATAAAGTTCCCAAGTTTGTTTATTATAAGCCAAAGTATGTTGTGTTAACTGGAATTGAGTTTGATCACGCCGATATTTATTCAAGCATTGAACAAATACTTTCTGAGTTTACAAAGTTACTAAAATTAATACCTAGCGATGGTGTTTTGGTTTATAATGGCGATTGCCCTAATATTAAAAAAATAATTTCTCACGCCAGTTGTAAAACAGCCAGTTTTGGCAGTGATCCAGCATGTGACTACCGCTTCACAGAAAGAAGTTTGTTTGCAGGCAGAAATCAAGTTTGTGTTACAAAAAATGGTGAAAAAGTAGCTGATATGGCTTTAAAACTTTTTGGACATCATAATAGTTTAAATGCTTTGTCTTGTTATGCGTTAGCTTCCGAACTAGGCTGGGACAAAGCAACAACTTTACAAGGGCTAGCAAACTTTAAAGGTGTAAAAAGACGACAAGAGGTTATTGGGCAAATTAATGGAGTCACTGTTGTTGAAGACTTTGCTCATCATCCAACGGCTGTGGATTTAACAATTAAATCAATGAAAGAGCAGTACCCTGGCCGCCGTTTAATTAGCATTTTTGAGCCTCGTTCGGCCACTTCACGAAGAAATATTTTTCAACAAGAATATGCAAAGGCTTTTTCAGCCACTGATATTGCGGTTATTGCTAAGCCATTTAACCAAGCTAATATTGAGGAGTCGGAGCGTTTTTCATCTGATCAGCTAATTAAGGACTTAAATGAAAGCTCGATCAATGCCCTGCAATTTGATGGAGCTGATCAGATTGTAAATTATCTTGGGGCAAATATTAAAAGTGGTGATGTTATTTTAATTATGAGTAACGGAGGTTTTGATGGCCTTTATAAAAAACTGCTTACAATATTAAAAAATAATAATGAATCAGTAAAGGCCAGTGCTAGTTTATGAATTCTAAACATATAATTTTAGACCCAGGTCATGGTGGTACCGCCGGTAAAGACCACTTCCGACAAGGTCCTAGTGCTGAACGCGAGGAGTGGATTAATCTTCGGGTTTGCAAAGCGCTTAAGTTAGAGCTTGAAGCTAAGGGCTATATTGTTAGTTTAACCCGGCGCAAAGATGTTCATGTTGATCACCAGGCGCGGGTTGATTTTGCAATTAGCAATAAGGCTGACTTATTTGTGTCTATTCATCATGCCAGTTGTGATCCGGCAGATCCAGAAATAAACTTTCCATTTGTGTACATACACAATACTGTGAACTCAGAAAGTAAATCAAAATTAGCAGGTAGTTTTAAGCAGGAGCTTTCAAAGGCTGGGCGCGGTGAGGCCTTAATTTATTCTGATCACTGGGTTTTTGAAACTGGCTTATTTGTACTAAGACAGCTAGAAGATAAAAATATTCCAGCCATATTAACTGAGTTTAGTTTTTTTAGTCATCCAGAAGAGGAACAGCGTTTAAAAACCATGGAGTATTGTCGTATAGAGGCACAGTACTTGGCTGCAAGTATCCATAACTACTTTTCATCCGGTGAACAGTACGATTTGTCACCGTCCAAATTTCCATTTGAATATAAGCGTCAGTTAAACACCATTAGGGATGGGCTAAAAGAAGAAGGTAACGTTTGGCGACATTACTACTTAGAAGCACAGAAGTATGCTCAAGAAGATAAATTCCAAGATGCAATTATTAGCTATGAGAAGGCTCTGTCGTTAAACCCATATCACCCCAATATTATGGAGCAGCTGGAGAGTATGTATGTATACTCAAAAAACTTAAAGCTTGAGGAACACTCAGAAAACTTGAGTCGACTTTTAGATTGCATTTGGTAGTAAAGTTTTATGAATTTAATGGAAAATTATGAACATAGTCTGATTGATGGTGATCGGTTAATTTTAGAGCCATTAACTGAGAAGCATATCTCTGAGTTGCCAGTACTTTTTGATATTAAAATTTGGCAGTGGTACTCAAGTTTAATTAGTTCACCCAGTGATTTACAGTCCTATTTTAAAAATTATCTAATTAATCAGGATGCAAAAAGTTCTTATACTTTTATGATTAGACTTAAAGAAACTGGAGAACTTGTTGGGTCGTCCTCGTATTTGGTCTTTGTACCAAAACATTCACGTTTAGAAATAGGTGGAACCTGGTATGTGCCTAAATGGCAAAGGACCTTTGTAAACACTGAAACCAAAATTCACTTACTGACTAGGGCCTTTGAAGAGTTGGGGTGTAATTGTGTTCAAATTAAAACAGACAACTTAAACGAGAGATCTAAAAAAGCCATTGAACGGCTTGGCGCTAAGTTTGATGGAGTGCTTAGAGGGCATAGAGTTTGTCATGATGGCCGCATTAGAGACTCAATTTATTATAGTATTTTGGCTGATGAATGGCCAACTGTGAAGTCTAACCTATTGGCTAAATTAAGCTAATCATCAATTATTTAGTTTTAATGCCTGCAAGGCTAGTTTGAGTTGATACAACTTTTAATAAGTATGAAAAGCTTTCACTATGACTTTAGAGAGTCGGGACTATGTGGTAAAGTACTCACTATGAATTTTCAGAATGTAAACCTTAATAACTTGCGTGTTTTTGAAGCTGTTTTTCGAGCCAAGTGTATGACCACTGCCTCTAAAGAACTACACCTCACTCAAAGTGGAGTGAGTCAGCACATAAAAAATTTAGAAAACACATTAGAGGTGAGTTTATTTGATCGTGTTAATAAAAGTTTATTACCCACTGAAGAAGGAACTAAGCTTTATGAACAAGTGAAGCAAGGCTTGGGTATCTTAGCTGATAGTATTTCCACAATTAGTCAAAAAGAAATGGAAGTGGAAGGTTTAGTAAGAATAGGCATGCCCGTTGAGTTTGGTATTAACCTTGTTATCCCTGAGTTGGTTAAAATTGGCGAAAAGTACCCGGGTTTAAAGTATAAAATTAACTTAGGTTACGCCAAGGATATGAATGATCTTTTATTAAATGGGGACTTAGATGTAGCTATTGTTGATACCTATAAAATGGATAATAAAATTGAGGTTAAAAAATTAACTGAAGAAACCCTGCATATGTGCTGCACAGAAAACTATTTAAAAAAGAGAAAGTTAAAACCCGTTTTAAATAAAAAATTTTTTGAAAGCCTAAACTATGTGGCTTATCAAGATGGAGAGGTGGTCTTGCGCTCTTGGATTAACCACCATATCAAACGTAAAAACTTGAATATTAATGCCACTGTTCAGGTTATGGATGTTCAGGCGGTGAGTAAGGTGATCATGAAGGATTTTGCCGTGGGTGCACTTCCTGGGGCCATGGTGAAGCAACTTCAGAAAAATGGTGTTAAAGTGATTTGTTTACCTGAGTCTAAAAAAGTACTAACCAATCAATTGAGCCTTACTTATATAAAAAATAGAAGTCATAATCTTGTAACTCAAACACTTATTGATGAGCTATTGGCCATTTAGATCCTCGTTTATTCAAAAACATATCTTTTAAGAATATATAAGTTTCATTTCTAATGTTTTATTTATAAAAGCTAATCCTATGAAACTTGTTGTTAAGGTTACTTTTTTAGTTTTTATGTCTATGAGTATGATGAGCTGTTTAGATATTTTTCCATTTATGCAGAAAATTGTGTTAACTGAAAATGAGATAAAGTTGGTGAAAAAATTTGAAAATTATATTTTAAATCAAAAGTACGATGAAGCGTCTGGAATGATATATCCTCGTTATATGAGTAAAAAGAAAGTTGAAGAGTTATTTAAAAATAAATTCGCAGGGAAAAAGATTGTGCAAATTAGTTTTAGACGCAGCGAATGGAAGCCTCAGGTCTCTAAAGGAAGTGAAATAAATAAAAAGACCAACCTATCTAAAGATTATTTTTTTGCAGACCAATCAAAAAAAAATGCTAGTATGATATTATATAGCTATAAAAATGGTGATGTAAAACTAATGGGTTTTAATTTGTTTGATTAGCTATTTTAGTTTTTCTTAGGCTTTTTTGTAATCCATAAATTAATTTGTCCGGTAACCACAGGTAGCCCATTGGTGTCTTCGGCAATGACAGGAACAACAAGATCTCCTGTCTTCCAGTCAGAGGCTTTAATTTTAGCAGTGCATAAAATATCTGTAGCCCCTTTGTTAGGGTACTCAAGCTTCATACTTTTTGGGATCCACCTTAAATGCTTTGGTATGGAGGTTTCAGCCATAAAGCCCATGGCCATTTCTAGCCCATTGGCAATAGCTATAACATGGACAGTGCCAATATGGTTTTGAACTTTTTTAGTTTTTTTAATAAAAATTTGACAGTGATTGGGCTCTAAGGTTTTTATAAGCGGAGACACTGTGCTGAAGTAAGGAGCTTTCTTCGCTGCATACATAGAAAACAATTTTCGACCGAATGGATAATTACAAAATTTGTTAAAAAGTTTAATTAAGTGCATACAAAAACGATAGGGTATCCGGCAGCTATTGTCCATAGAGCTTTTTGGGCCTTTTTTTAAGGCATGAGTCCTCATGCAGGGCGTTATCTAGCCAATAAAACCTCATCAATTTTACTTGGTTAATTTTGAAGTCAGCCTTGATTTTAAGCCTCGACAGTGAGGGGACTAGCTACTATCTTTGCCCTCTATGGAAAAAAAGCTAACACCCCTTATGAAGCAGTACTGGGAAGTGAAGTCTCAGCACCAAGATAAAATTTTATTTTTTAGGATGGGAGATTTTTATGAAATGTTTCATAAAGATGCTGAGCTGGCAGCTCCCATTTTAAACATTGCCTTAACATCAAGAAATAAAAAAGCAAAAGACGACACTAAGATGTGCGGTATGCCCCATCATAGTATTGCTGGCGCATTGGCAAAGCTTTTAGCGGCGGGTCATAAGGTGGCTTTATGTGATCAGGTGGAAGACCCAAAGTTAGCCAAGGGTTTAGTAAAAAGAGCGGTTACAAGAATTTTAAGCCCTGGGATGGTCTATGACCCAGAAACTTTAGATGAACTGAATGCCAATTATATTTGTAGCTATGATGAAAAAACCATGGCCTTTTATGATTCATCCACTGGTGAGGCTTTTTATTATTTATTAAATAAAGTTCAAAAAGCTAAAAATTTATTATCAATTTTAAGTCCAGTGGAGATTGTTTTAAGTGGTGCTGGAAAAACTAAAGAGTTTTCTGATCTCGGTATGCGCTTTCATATTACAGCCCATGATATTAATGAAAACTTTAAAAAGCTAGATGAGCCAGAGCCAGTGCTCAGATTAAAAAGCTATGCCCAGTATATGGCCGGTGGCAAAGAAGTAAGTTTAAAATTTGAAGTTAAAAATTTGAACCAAAACATGAATTTATCTCCAATAACGCTAAGGCACCTAGAGATTTTTAAAACCTATCAAGGGGAGCTTAAAGGGAGTTTATTTGCAGCCATTAATAGATGTAAAACGTCTAGCGGTTCTAGGCTTTTAAAAAAGTGGTTGAGTTTCCCCTTATTAGAGGAAAAAGAGATTACAAAAAGATTTGATGCCGTCTCTTTTTGGATGGGTAAAACTTTAAGTTTAAAAGCTGTAAGAAAAATTTTGTCTGGTGTTGGTGATGTGGAAAGGCGACTGAGTAAGGTTTCACAGTCCCACAGTGGCCCGCGAGACTTACTAAGTTTGATCCAGTCATTGAAGTCCGGGCTTGCAGCTTTAAACCTAGAAGGCTTAGATGATAGCTTTAAGCCTCAAGAAAAGGTTTTAGCTCCTCTTATTGACCTTGCTGAGAGTATGATCGTGGAAGATCCGCCTGTGAGTGCAGCCAAGGGTGGAGTTATTCAAAAAGGCTTTGATGATGAGTTAGATCAATTAATTAAAGTCACTGACCATGGCCAAAAGATGTTGGCTGAGATGGAAGCCGCTGAGCGCACTAAAACTGGAATTAGTAATTTAAAAATAAAATATAATAACGTATTTGGTTATTTTATTGAAGTAACCAATTCCCACAAAGATAAAGTGCCAAGTCACTATACCCGAAAACAAACTTTAACTAATGCTGAACGCTATTTAACCGGTGAGTTAAAAGAGTTAGAAGAGAAAATTCTATCTGGAAAAACTAAACGATTGGAGCTAGAGCAAAAACTGTTTAACGATTTAAGGTTAGAATTTTTAAAGTTATCCAATGAGATTTTGTTTGTATCTAGAGTGTGGAGTGAGCTTGATCTATTGAGTTCCTTTGCGTGGCTTGCCATTGAGCAAAACTATTGTCGCCCTGAGTTTATAAATACTGGTGAGATATTAATTAAAAAAAGCAGACATCCTGTCATTGAGCAAGAGCTTGCAGAACCATTTATTGCTAATGATATCTTTTTAAATAAAGGGGAGTGTTTGTTGTTAACTGGGCCTAATATGGCGGGTAAAAGCACTATCATGCGTCAGGTGGCTATAACAGCTTTAATGGCCCAGGTGGGATGTTTTGTTCCAGCTAAAATGAGTAAGCTTCCTATATATGATCAAATATTCACAAGAATTGGTGCCAGCGACTCACTCACAGAAGGCTTGTCCACGTTTATGGTGGAAATGAAAGAAACTTCTGAGATACTTCAGGCTAGTACGGAGAGCTCACTAATTATAATGGATGAAGTTGGAAGAGGGACAAGCACATTTGATGGAATGAGTTTAGCCCAAAGTATTTTGGAGTACATTTTAAATAAGGGACAGTCTCCACATTGTTTGTTTGCCACTCATTACCATGAGTTAACGGCCTTAGAAAATAAGTATAAGCCAGTTAAAAACGTTCATATGGCTATTAAAGATGAAAAAGGCACCCTCCAGTTCCTTTATCAACTGATGCTTGGACCAGCTAATAAATCCTATGGAATTCAAGTGGCAAAGCTTGCTGGCTTACCTGTTTCTGTGGTTAAGCGTGCTGAGACTTTATTAAGATCTTTTGAAAGTGGTGATCATAAGGGCTTTAGCGATGACCTTCCTTTATTAAACTTCCAGGGTGATGAGTTTGTGGATAATGAGCAAGCCATTGATTTAAAAACTGAGGCTGAAGGTACGCTTTTAGAAGAAATTAAAAAAATCTCTTTAGGAGAAGTGACACCCCTTGAGGCATTGAATAAGATAGCTTCATGGCAGCAAAATCTTTCATAGAAAAAAAGGATGTCCCTCAGTTTAAAGAGCACTTTAATAGGTGCTTTAAACTTATGGAGGATGCCGGTGAAAGTTGGCAGTGGCTAAGCACTAAAATATCATTAAACTTAGAGCACTACTTAATTGATCGTTTATCTAAAATTCCTAATAGGGACAAAGTCCAAGTGATTAGTGTGGGGTCCTGGTCAAGATCAGAGCTCTGTCCAAGGTCAGATATTGACGTCATATTATTAGGAGAGGATAAAGAGCTACGGTTGTTTGTCTCTGAGGCTGAGGCTAAAGGGATCTATTTAAAGTATAGAACCCCAGCAGATATCAATGATTGGTCAATCGGGGTTCATGCCTTTGATCATTTATCTTTATTGTTTGCTGTTGCAGTGGATAAAAAGGCTGAGACAATTTTATTAGAGCAAAAAAATAAACTCTGGGAAAACTCTGAAAAAATAAAAGAAGAGATCATTGATTTAATGTACACTGAAAGAGTGGCGCGTAATAAAAGGTATGACTCCTTAGCGAACTATTTAGAGCCTAATTTAAAGTATGGGCCAGGTGGTTTGCGCGATTTGCAGCAATCTTTGGTAACAACAAAGCTATATCCTAAAATCTTTAATAATTATAAAAAAGAAGTGAGTTATTTAGATAATATTAAATCATTTTTATTGGTGGTGAGGTATTTGCTTCACTTAGATGGTGGTGGTGATAATTTAGTGGCCAGCTCACAGCAAGGTTTCCATAAGTTATTGGGTTTTGATTCTCGGTTAAGCTTTACCTCTCAACTCCAAAAGTCACTTTCAGAAATTAATTTTTATACTCAGTGGATTTATGAGCATACACAAGCAAATCCTAATGAGCAGTCCATGCTTTATAGTATGAAAATTGACAGTTTTAGTGATGCCATGGATGTATTACTGGCTAAACCCAACGTGCTTGTTCAGGAGTTGGTTAAAAATAAAATTAAGCCAATGTCTGTTGGTGAAAGTGATCGTATAGATTTTGCTAATATATTTAATAATAAAAATTGTAATGAAGAGCAAATTATAGCTTTGTTTAGTTCGGGAATAATTTATAAATTATTCTCTCACTTAGAAAGAGTGAAAGGTTTAGTGCAGTATGATCATTACCATCGGTATACTGTTGACGCCCATACCCTTCAGGCTCTTCGCTTTTACTTGAAATCCATTAAGGACCCAGAGCCTATATTAGGTTTGAATAAAGAGTGGCTAGCAGAGCTAGATGAGGAAAGCCATCAAATCCTTATATGGTCTTTACTGTATCATGATATGGCGAAGGGTTTAAAGGGGAGCCACAGTGAGCTTGGTGCTGAGCTTGCTATAACAGAGCTGCCAGGTTTTGGGGTTGACCCTAAGTTATATAATGAAGTGGCTTGGCAGGTTAAGAATCATTTAATTTTATCTGATGCAGCCTTTAGGAAAAACCCACAAGCTCCATCCACTTGGCAATGGCTTAATGAAAAGGGTTTAAACTCAATGCGTTTAAAAATCCTATGTGTTTTAACAGCTATTGATATAATGGCCACAAACATTGAGGCATGGACGCCGTGGAAGTCAGAGTTGCTATATAGATTAGTAAAACAAATCTTGTCTCCACAGGTTTCAGGTTTTGTTGATTTAACAAAAAGTTTAGAGGGTGTTGGTACACAGATACAAAGAGAAGAGTATATAAAGGCCTTGGAGCCAATGATTGTTGGCTCTGTACCAGCGAGTGTTTTTACTGAAGACTTTAAAGCGCTAGTTAATAAAAATGAAACGTCTTTGCCGTTGCAGGTGCACCAAATAGATGAAAAGTACACATGGGTGCGGCTTCATTCTTTTAAGGATGAAAAAGGATTATTTTTAGATTGGTCAAAACTTTTATACACCACTGGTTGTGCCGTTCGAGAGGCTTATGTTAATACTCTGCCCAATTTTGGGGCGTACAATTGGTTTAAGGTAAAAACCAGAAAGTCACCCAATGTTTTGCTTAAGCTGCTTCAAGCCGCGCAAAGTGAAGTTCCCCACTTTAGAGATGTAGAGTTTAAATCTATTAAACTTATTGATTCTCCTAAAGATGATGAATGGATTATTCGCTTTAAAGGGGAGGACCAAGAAGGGGCCTTGGTAGGAGCTGTGCAAAAAATATTTGATCACGATTTAGAAATCATTTGGGCCCGCGTCCATACGTGGGGAGATGTCTTAGAAGATGTCTTCGCCGTAAAAGGAACGCAAGAAAATATTAACAAATTATTAAGTTAGTGCTAAAGAAGTTTCCACTCACATTTATTTTTTTAGGTAGGTATTGCTCGCACGCAGTTCCGTTAACAAGGGGCTGTCCGTAGTGTAGCTTCTATGTACTAAGGTTATTTAAGTACGAGTAGTTATGCTACCGAGCCTTCCATTCACACTTTGTTTTGGGGTAGGTATTGCTCGCACGCAGTTCCGTTAACGAGGGGCTGTCTGTAGTGTAGCTTCTACGTATTAAGGTTATTTGTGTGCGAATAGTTGTGCTACCGAGCCTTTCACTCACACTTTGTTTTGGGATAGGTATTGTTCGCACGCAGTTCCGTTAACGAGGGGCTGCACGAAGTGTAGCTCCCGCGTTACCACGGCTGTTTGAGTACGAGCAATACCTACCCCAAAACAAAGTGTGAGTGGAAGGCGAGGACCCTTTTTGGGACTAGGCACTTACACCATTTAGTGATTTTTGCCCCATTCTCAACAAAATATGTTATAAAAATATGCATTCCCGCCCCCTATATTGGCTTTCAAGCCCAGCATAACTCGCTGCAATATAATTTTTTTTTAGTTTTTTGTGACGAAATTTGGGACCAAAAGTCGAGGCTAATTCAATTTTTTTTAGAGCCTTTAGGCGCCCGAGTTTGGTCCATAGATGTGGAAAATACCAAGACAAATTACTTACATAAACCCGACTTATTAAGTGTATAAAGTTAATTTTTTAACCCTTAAATCCAGTCTAGTTTGGAGGAAGAGCCAGGAAACTACTTGCGACAAAACCAAAATCCTGTCAGACTTTTATAGAGTCGGGCAATGGAGTCCAAACGTATTTATTAACCATAGGATTTGGGAGGGAGCAAGGATGCTCAGAGATGTTCTAATATCAAAAGGATTATCAAACCGTGAAGCAGAAGTAGCGGAACTAGTAACACAAGGACTTTCTAATAAGGAAGTTGCTAACCGTTTATTTGTAACGGAAAAAACAGTTAAGTTTCACTTAACAAATATTTATAAGAAAATGAGTGTAAAGTCTCGTGCCCAACTTATCGTATGGTGTTTACCACACATGAGTTTTATCGAGAAGGATCAAGGTCGTTCTGCGGCACAAGAGCCAGCTCAAGCTATTAACCAAATGCCGATTGGTCAGCAAAATGTTGCTACAACAATCCCTGCTGGTAACCAAACTGTTGGTGGTATTAACCCTGGCGCTGGTAACACTGGTTTTGGTGGAACTAACAATGGTGGAACTAACAATGGTGGATCTACTTACTAAGTATTAGGTAAAAAATGTTGGAAGCAAAACCCGTTTCAGATTCTATTGTACAAATGACTGAAATGGTGCTTCCGACACATATTAATTCTCTAAATTCAATTTTTGGTGGAACTATCATGTCATGGATAGATATAGCCGCCGCAATCTCGGCCCAGCGCCACTCATCACGACCAGTAGTTACAGCAAGTATAGATGCTTTAAATTTTATAGCACCAGTTTATAAAGGCTGGATTGTTAATTTATTAGCCAGTGTTAATTATGTATCAAACACCTCCATGGAAGTGGGTGTTAGAGTTGAGGCTGAAAATCCAATTAAAAATAAACGCTTTCATACGGCTTCCGCGTACCTTACTTTTGTGGCTTTGGGGGACAATGGTAAGCCCACAGAAGTCCCAAAGATTATAGCTAGCACTGAAGCTGAGAAAAGGCGCTATGAGGCCGCACAGCTACGTAGGCAGTCGAGATTAGAGCTTAGAAAATCTATTTCCAAGAACACTTAATTGTGCCCAAAATTGTCATATCATTGAAATATTTATCTAGGCAATTCCTGAAATACAGTTGTTTTAGTTTTAAAATCTAATCTAGTGCCATGCGCTTGGTACATTATTTTCAATAGTATCCCATGTACATTGAACCTCAGGAGTGAAGTATGAGAATAATTAAAATAGTAGCTTTGATCACATCTATTCTGTTTTTATTTAGTTCAGCATTTGCTACGGAAGATATGATTAAGGCTATGGAGAATCTAGATAGAATTGAGAAAACCACTTGTTTAGATAAAGCCATTGATAATTTTATTGGATATTCAAGAGTTAAGCCCGATGAATTAGCTAATTTAAGTACATTAACATTAGAAAATGAAAAAAAGATTACTGGTGCAATATCTTTAACCTATTCAATGAACTTTTTAGTTGAGGATAGAGTTGTACTTAAAAAGACAAAAGTAAGAAGCCTTAATGGTATGTGTTTTTAAATACAAAAAAGGTAATTAATGGCTGTGGAGTCCGTACATAGTGATGAGGGCAGATATGATCATCAATGGGAGTCCCCAGCGAAACTTTAAAGTGGCAGGAACAAGGTGTACTAAAAGATTGTAGATCATAACACCTGTTGCAAATGGCAATAAGAGATCTGTAAATTGGCCATTGGCATTAAGTAATAAACTAATTAAAAGGCCAAGAATAAGAGCAAAGGCCACAATAAAAGCGCTTTTAAAAGCATTTTTATTGCCAAGGTTACCAGCAACCCCAAAGCTGGCAGCAAGTGCGCCGGTGGGTGCCACATGTAGGTAAAGAGCAAGTGCTGTAATCCAGCCAATTTTAGTGTCCATAGCAAAGCCAGCGGCTAATTCAATACCATCAAAAAATGAGCAAACAACTAAGCAGCTAATTGATGTGCAAGCTGTCTGTTGAGTAAGTAGCATTTTGGGGTCATGTGTTCCGCAGCCTGACTTCTTGCAGCTGGGCTCGTTATTGAAAAATTTAAGTCTTGGAGTGAGGTATTTATCACAAATAATAAAGCATAAGATCCCTGAAAGCATTATTGCAGAGGTTTGTTCGTTGTCACCAGCAAAGGATCTAGGTAAAAACTCGTGAAAGGTGAGGCCACAAAGAATGCCAGAGCTTATAGATACTAATGAGCTTAAATAGATATGGTTACTTTTATCAACCAATCTAATGATGAGGTGTGCGCCAGTAATTATGCCAATAAGTAGCAGTATAATGAATATAACAAAATTAAGCTCCATAGAGCTTCATTACCTTCTATGTGAGATTTATGTCAATGAATACTAAATGCTTGATAATAAGTACTAAAGAGGCAAAATTGCTTCGCTTTTGGGAGCCAGCCTAAAGGCTGTAAGCCAATCTATTGAGGGCTGTGATGGTGCCTCTAAAAAGGTCCCAAATAGTTAGATTTTTTAAAAAGTAAATGCCAGAAGTTAGAAAGCTGTTACAATAGTTATATGTCAGGGGGAAATGTATTATGGCAAATGGAATAAAAATTGGGGCAGTTATTATATCATTAATTGGTGTGACCTTACTTTTTCAAAACTGTATTGTTAAGAATGATGAGAAAGGGCAAATTCAGTCAGTACAAAATTTTCCGCAAACTTTTGATAAAATTATTTTAAGTTCTGGCTATAGTGATGAGGACTCTGAGTTATCCTCTTATATGGAAATAGATTTCAATAGTAATACAATTGGTGCAAGTGCTCGTTCAATGACTGAGGATGGGTCAATGTGTGATCAAGAAGTTTCTTTGGACGATGAAACTAAAAATACAATTATGGCTAAATATAAAACCGCAAAACTTTGTGTAACATTTTTAAAACCATCTCCTGATACTGTATGTACTATGGAGCTTCGAGAGAATGATTATTTAAAAGTATTTTCTGGAGACAAGATGCAGCTCAATGCAACATTGTTAGGTAAAAAATGTGGACACTCCGGGGCTACTGATGAGCTATGTGAGGGTGGTCCAGAGCTTTTGACATATTTAAAGTCTTTACACTCAGAAGTTTCTGCCGCCTGCAATTAATTTAAATCTCAGCAATCTCGCCAGTGCTGTCGCCAAATTTTGCAATGTTAACGCCATAACGTTTCATAATGGTTAACCATAAGTTAGTGAGTGGTTGCTTTTTATTACTAGTAATACCAGTTTTAATACGACCATTGGCGCCACCAGCAAGTGCAAAAAATAAATTGTCTGCCATATGATGTGGTCCCTTGCTTTGGCAGCTGCCGTGTACAAGTAGTGTTTTGTCTAATAAACTTTTACCTGTTGGGTCTTTGCGAGCTTCCATTTTTAAAGCAAATTCAGCAAAGTTTTTAGTGTGCCACCTATTTATGAGTTTGAAGTCATGAGCGTTATGAGCCAGATCTGAGCTGTTGCCTTGGTAAGCCTCACCTTTAAGCTCTCCATCAGTATGTGTGGCCGTGTTGTAATGGGAGAGTCCATGCCATATGTTATTGCCACTTTTAAAGCCAGTCATCCAACTGTGTTTTAGTGTGCTTGAGGGCATAGCTCGCATAATACTACTGTTATAAGTCAGTTCACACTCATGGGCTAATATTTTTAACTCCTGCATAATATCTAGTCGTTCTTTATAAGTTGTAGAGACATAAGCATCCAGGTCTTTGTTTAGTTGTGGGTCAATTTTGCACTCAGCACTGACTTGTTCTAAGTTTGCAATACTTCTTTCCACTTCGCGAATACTTGTAAAGTACTGATCAAGTTTTAATTTGTCTGCGGTACTCACTCTTCTGTTGAGAGACATAATCCCATCTTTAACCACATCAAGCACACTTAATAGGCCGGGCTTAGATGTATTATTGTTGTTATTTGAATCAAAAGCAAAAAGCTTATTATATAGATCCTTGGTGCTAAAGTAATAGGGGATTGGTTTGCCAGGGCCTTGCCACGAAAATACACGGAAAGGTAAGCCATGGTTAGGGCTAGTGTGCATATTTATATTAAAAGATCTTATGGGAGCATTTTTAGCGCTAGCGTGAGCATCCACTAAATATTGGTCAAAGGTTTTAGTAAAAGCAGCATGGCTTTCTGAAGGGCGAATTTTTTCAAAGCCCGTCACTCTAAAAGCTTGTCCACGGGTGAAAGAAAGAAAGTTTTCCATATGTGGGTGAGCAAGAGGTGTGTGACGGTAAGGATTGTTTAGCTTTGCAAAATAGCTATATTTACTTCCAAGAATTTTTAACTCATCAATCATATGGTCTGGTGTGAAGTTGTTATCTTCTTCGGCATAGAATCCATTAGGAAAAAAATCAAAGATAAAGTGTGGGGTGCTTTGAGCTGCGTATGCATTTTTGTTGAGGATCATAACATCAAGTGCTGGCAGAGCAAGCGTATAGCCCATGCCTTTTAGGAAAGTTCGTCTGTCTAGATGCCATTTTTTTTTCATAATAGTTACCTTAAAAATAAATCACTAGTTACTAATGCTTTTATAATCTCTTTAAATGTCATATCTTTTTTTGTAATTAATTTGTTAGTTGCGCATAGGTCTTCTTTTTGAGCAGCTTTAGCTCGAGCCAGTGATGTTAAATGATGACTAAAGCAACTTTCAAAGCTATACAGCTCTGAGTTTTGCATGGCCACAGTTAGATCAACTGAATTATTAAATGAGCTGCCATCAATCAGCTGGCCACTAGTGTCCACTGGGTGAGGACCATTATGTGAACGTATACGGCCGAAGGCATCAAAGTTTTCAAAAGCAATACCAATGGGATCCATCTGTTTATGGCATTCACCGCAGGCTCGGCTCGAGGACAAATGAGCCAATCGTTCTTTCATTGGTAATGTATCGTCAAGTTTAACATTATTAACAGCATTCATTAAGTTGCCTGGGATAGGGTCTGGAGGCATACAAAAGGCCCTTTTTAAAAACCAATACCCTCTTGCTGTAGGGTTTGTTTCGCCAGGTTCACTCATTCCGGCAATAACTGCAGCTTGTGAAAATAGCCCGCTGCGATCAGCTGTTAAATTAACTTGCTTAAGCTCATCAGTAAGTCCGTTGGTATTTAAGCCGTAAAAATCAGCAGATTTATTATTAACAAAAGTATAATTAGCGGTTAATAGCTCACTGACTGGTAGGTTATTTTTTACCACATGCTTTAATAAAGCTTGTGATTCACCAATTAAAGAATTAGCAAGTTCTTCACTAATTTCGCTATTTTCTTTAAAATTATTTTTAGCCACATCTAATGATAGCCATTGCTCAGAAAAGTTAAGTGTAAAGCGCTCAATTTTATTGCTACCGACCATTCTTTCAACTTGCTTATTTAATCCTGACTCTGTTATTAGCTCTCCATTTTTAGCTGCTAATAGGAGTTCTTCATCAGGTAAAGAAAACCAAAGTAATGTGGCAAGGCGATCAGCTATCATAAAATTACTAAGTATTTTTTTGTCTAAGTTTTGAGCTGAGCTTTCATGAAATAAAAAGTCTGGCATTAAAAATAGAGCAACAAGACCCCATTTTAGTTTTTCCTCAGGAGTGTCAAAAGTAATTAGTGTGTTTTTAATTTTTGCAATTAGCTCAGGGCTCGGTTGCCCGCGATGTGCAAGATGCGCTTTGTTGTTAATTATTTCTTCTATGCACCCATTGAGATTAATGTCGCATATAAATACTTTTGGGTCTCGTCGTTCAATAGAATCAGTAACGACCTTTTCAAAAAAAGTAAAAAGTTTTTTTCCATCATCTGGGAAGAGGAGTTGTTGCGAGCTATCGTTACGCAGTCCCTTGTTGTTTGCAGAGTCGGTAGGTAATAAGTCAAGGTCCTCTTCGTTATTAAGACCGATCAGATCTAATAAAGAGAAGTAGATTTGCTTACGGGTCATGCGAGATAGGGTAGTGTTCTCAATAGGAGCGGGCTTTGTGCAGTCAAGTATAGGGCTGCTGCCAGAGTTATTACTTTTAGGGTTTTCATCAGAAAAGTTAGACTCTATGCCAAATGTGCCAGTACTTTCAAACTGGGTACAGTTTTGATAAAGTAAAATTATAAAAAGTAGTACAGCTATGCGTATATAGCGATTGATTGTACTATTTGATCCCAAAATAATAAATCCCCTGAAGAGTACTATTTAACTATAACATAAATCGTTATTTTTACTGGAAAAGATAAGCCTTCGTCTCAAATTCAAACACTAAAAAGTGAAGAAAACGAAGCTTTGTTTTTGTCTCAAATAAAGACAGTAAAACGATTGAGTTGTGCGTTTTTAAGCGGCCTAAGGTTTAGGTTAAGTTAAATTTGCTGTTGATATAATAAACAGCTTAAGAAAACACAAAGGGTAAAATTAGCGAGCTAGGTTTATCTTTTTTGGGAAAGCTGAGGCCTTTTAACTCATTAGTGATTAAGTCAATAAGTTCGTCATTACCTATTAAGGCATTAATTTCAATTAAGGTGTCGCATAAATTATTTATATTTTTAACGGAGCCATCAGGGTTAATGTTAACTTTAAAACTGAGTAAGCCATTAAAAACACCTTGAGTTTGAATTTTTAGATTCAAGTTATCCAATTGGGTGTTTAAGCTTGCGTGGCATTCTGCTTCAGTGAGTGCTCCAAAAAAACATGGGGAAGGCTCTGTGAACCAGCCATGAATAACAATGCGAGAGTCTTTAGGCTCGTGGGCGCCGTGAACCCTTTGTACTCCATGTGGAAATCTAGGGTCAAAAACAGTGAGTTGATTAAAGCGAGGTGGTATTGTTTCAATAAGTTGTGGCTTTTCCACGCCTGCTTTATTATCAAAAAAGTCCCAATAACTTAGGGTTTCAGGTTTTAGTAAAAAAGTTTCACCACCTGTAAATGTTCGCTTGTCCCAGTCAGTGAGAGAAAACACAAAGGCCCATGGTCCATGTGGGCTATCGCTATGTAGTTTTTGCTCGCAACCATCCACATAATAGCTTAGCCACATAGGGGAGACATTGTTACAGCCTAGGTTTTCTTTGCCCCAGCTAATTAAATATTTTTCAAAACTTTCATATAAGTCACCAGTAAAAAAATGCTCAGCCGGAGTTCGAATGAGTTTATACTGATCCTTTACATACCAGTAATCCCAGCAAAACCGTTCAGACTTAGTATCTAATGGGTTTTCAAACAACTTGGTGAAGTGGCCTCTTAATTGGTTTGCGTTAGGGTAGAAGTTTTGGTGGCTTTGCCAAAATGGTTGTTCACTCATGGGAGTTCCTTTAGGGGATTATGAATTATTTAATTGCAGAATGCCCAGTAACATTCATGCCAATAACTAAGCGATGTATGTCTTCAGTTCCTTCATAAGTATTAACACTTTCAAGGTTTAACATATGTCTGATCACAGGGTACTCATCAATCACACCATTAGCTCCTAACATATCTCTTGCTTCTCGGGCAATCTCAAGAGCCATTTTACAATTATTCATTTTTACAAGTGAAACTTGTGCAGGGGTGAGTTCGTTAGACTCTTTTAATCGTCCAAGCTGTAGAGATAAAAACTGAGCTTTTGTTATTTCTTGAACCATTTTAACAAGCTTGGCCTGGGCGAGCTGGTAGGCTGCCAGTGGTTTATCAAAAATCACCCTTGTTTTAGAATAGTTTAAAGCTATATCATAACAAGCATTAGCCGCGCCAAGAACACCCCAAGTTATGCCATAGCGTGCTTGAGTTAAGCAGCTCAGTGGTCCCTTTAGTCCTTCGCAGTTAGGGAGTATTTGCTCCTCTGCCACAAAACAATCTTGCATATGCAGTTCAGAGGTAACACTCATGCGAAGGGAAAATTTACCTTTCATTGTGGTGGTTGAAAAACCGGGGCTATTAGTTTCAATAATAAAGCCGCGCACTTTTCCGTCAAGTTTTGCCCATACAATGGCAACATCGGCAATACACCCATTTGTGATCCACATTTTGTTGCCGGTGAGTTTGTAGCCACCATCAACTTTTGTGGCTTTTGTTTGCATTCCTCCTGGGTTGGAGCCAGCATCTGGTTCAGTCAGACCAAAACAACCTATAAAATCACCGGAAGCTAATTTAGGTAGGTACTTATTTTTTTGATCTTCGCTGCCAAATGCCCATATTGGGTACATAACAAGTGAGCCTTGAACTGAGCAAAATGATCTAAGGCCAGAGTCTGCTCTTTCAATTTCTTGCATCGCTAAACCATAGCAAACATCACTTAGCCCAGGGCAGTTATAGCCTTTAATATTGGTTCCTAATAGGCCAAGGCTGGCAAACTTTTTAATTAATTCTTTTGGAAAGGTCTCGTTGCGGTTGTGGGACTGAATGATGTCTAAAACTTCATTGTTTACAAAGCTTCTTACCGAGTTGCGAATAGAAAGCTCTTCTTTGGTAAAAAGCTTATCAACGTTAAGAAAGTTTAGTGAATTGTAGCTCATATTTTCATCCACAGTTAAGGCAAAAAAAGTATTTCGCAATTATAAGTGTTTTTATTTTTTTTAACAAATTACTAGTAAAAAAACCAATGTTATTAGCTGGGGTGCATTACTATTTATGGTTTTAAGTTTAAAAATTAGTTTAATTACGTACAATATTAGTATCTGAAAATCTACTGCTGCCACCAAAATTGCAGAGTTAAGGAGAGAAAAATGAAAGTTATAATAAGTTTGTTGTTAATAGGGATGTTTTATACCGCTGGGGCTTTTGCTGAGGAAGTGACTGTGGGTAAGGTGAGTAAATCTGGTAAAAAGGCTGTTATATACATTCCTGAGGGAATGACTGTGGAGACGGGCCAAACATTAGTGATTGGCGGTGGAGAAAGTAAGGGGCAAGTGATGTTGCCTTCAGGAGTCTCTGCAAGAAACAAAGCTATTAGTGGAAATTTTAGCTTTTTTTCAGATACAGCAGAAACTACGATTGTTGGTCAAACCCCAGGATCAAGTGAACAAACCTCAATGGCTCTTGGACTAAATTATATTAAAAATAATGTAAATTTTGAGTTTGGTGGAGGCTTAACATACTCAAGTAGCTCAACCACAACGAAGAAAGATAGTTCTTATGGGTTGTCTGGTTTGTTTGAGTATAACTTTATGCCCAATAAACCAGGCACAACTGTGGTTGCTCATATAGGGGGAGAGCTGGGTTATGCTAGCGGCTCCAGTGAGACTAATACAGGCAGTAAGGATGAGAACTCAGGGTTAAAGTATGGAGTGTATGGCGGTGTTAAGTACTTTATGTTTCCAGCAAGTGGTTTTGCAATACAGGCTGATCTTGTTTATTTAATTGATAATTCTTTATCTCAGGATAACATCGATATTTCTGTTTCTAGGCTAGGGTTAAGAGCTGGAGTAAGATACTACTTCTAATTCAATTTCAATGCTCTGAATAAATATTCTTAATAATTTTCTTCAACTGTTACTAGAGTGCGCTTACGGCAGCATCCCGTCTTCGCACTCTATCACCCTTACGGGTGAGCACAGCGCGGATACGCGAAGCGCGACACGATACTCTAGAAAAAGTTGAAGCAAATTTTTAAAAATATTTATTCAGAAATTTGGATATTTTAATTAGATAAAAAAAGCCACATACCCGGTATGTGGCTTCAAGTGAAAGGCTTTTAAAATTTAATGATTAGTTGTTGCTAGTTGGGTTTGGGTTAAGAGCAGCATCAACTTTATCAAAACGAGCTAATAAAGAACCAGGTATTTTTACAGTTCTATCTTCAACAGACTTAGCTAACTTCTTAGCATCGTCAAATCGATTAGCTTCAATTAACATGTCCATATAAGCTTCTGTAACAGTTACTTGAAGTACATCTGGCTTTGAAGCTAGGATAGACTCAAAGTAGTCCACAGCAGCATCTGTGTTACCTTGCTTAGATAAAACTTTAGCAAAGTAATAAGCCGTCATTAAGTCTTCACCTTGATTAGTAAAGTAAGCACTTAAAGTTTCGTGAGCTTGCTCATAGTTTTCTAATTGATAATGTAATTTTCCTAATTTTTTAAGAACTTCTAGGTTGTTTGGATTGGCAGATAACTGCTCCTCTAATGATGACTGTACACAATCAATCATTTTTCTTTCTAAACAAATTTCTTGTAAACGGTTGTAGTTACTTTCGTCACCCATACCAACTGAGATCATTGCTTTATGTGGAATAACTTCTAATGAGTGGTTGCCCCAACGAACACTGTGTAAGAATGAGCCTGCAGTAATTACAGAGATACCTAGCATAATTAATATACTACTGCGATTTCTTTTTTTAGTACTAAGCTCTTCAGCGTTTGAATCCATATGCCCGCAGTGATTACAAATTACTGGTTTATATAGTAAGCGATCTTCGCTAATTTCTGATTTACATTTAGGACACGTTCCGTAGGTCATTTTATAACTCCTTTAAAAGTTTTTAATTCAAATTTAACAAAAATTAATAAAGCAAATTGGATACCAGGATTTTTAAACGGGAGCTCAAAATTAAAAGGTTCTGAGCTGGAGTGACTGACAAAAATAGGTCTTTGTGACGTAAATTGTAACTTCAATTAGGTTTGTTTATTTTTAGCTAAGTATCTGATAACAAAAGGTAAAACTGAATTTGTGTAAATAGCTTCAACTTTCTCAACAAGCTCATATGCCAGCCAGAGATGGACCCTTTTTTGTATATATAAGTATGAACCAATTTTATTTCATTGGGATAGGGAGTAAAGCAGATGTTAAAATTAGTAATTGCAATCAGTATATTCGGGTTAGTTGCCTGTAATAGCGGTTTTGAGTCTGAAGGTAGGCCTTATACAGTTGGCCCAACAAAGGGTAGCTTTACTCCAGTTAACCCTGAAAAGGTTCCGGTTAAAATTAAAGATGGTAAAAATAAAGAAGCCGCCTCTTCGGGTTCAAATCATGTTCAACCTAGAAAAGATAATAAAAAAACTGACATTGTTGAGAAGAAAAAGAAAAGAGAATCAGTAAATTTATTCACTGGGCTTAATTTTGAAATTAACTTGGAGAGTACTTATGTAGACGGTGTTAAGCAGGAAGATGCAAAAGTGCATGTGGAGCTTAAAGGAGCTATGGTCATTTACGAAAAAAACAGTGAAGGTAAGCTAAAAAGAAAAAAGACAGTGAGTTTAAATCTTAAAAAGTCATACTACAGGTTTGATAAATCAACGGGTGTAGACAAGTTAGAGGAAAAAGACTTTTGGGCATTTAGGCTTGTTGATGGGAAAACAGGCGTAGCAACTGATATTATGTGCTTAAGTAAATGGTCTTGTAAAACAGTTATTGCCAATTTGTATTGGTATGAAGGAGAGGACTTATTTAAAAAACAATTTCATGTTGAGAATACAATTCAACCAATGAGACTTGTGCCAGAAGAAAAGCCTACAGAAGATGAGCATGATGAAGTAGATATTCATATTGACTTGCATGAAGACAACCATGAACAAGAAACAGCTGGAGAGCCATCCGAGTATCTATATTTACCTATTAAGCAAGAGGACTTTATTGAGAGTCAGGTTGAGGAAGTGGAGATTCCAGATGAGTCTGCTGATAAAATTATAGAGGATCTTGAAAGTCAAATTAAGCCAGTGAGTGAAGTGGAAGTTTCTGAGTTTGCATTACCCATGAGTAAAGTTTCTCAAAGAATTGATATTAAGGACCTAATTTTTGATTTTGACTCAGCTACAGTGAGTGTACTGAGTTCGGTAGAGTTACCGGTGCAAGCCTTAAGATGTCAGACCACTAAAAGTAGTGCTGGTTGTGCCAATGGTGGGGCCTTAGCTAATGCTGACCAGTTGAATGAGGCTATGCTATCTGATCTTGGTAAAATTGAAAGTTCATACTTTATTGGTAAAAATCGTACGAGTCATTCATATGGAACTTCAGTATTAGTTAGCTTGGTAGAGTCTGTTTCTGAGGCTGTTGATCTTAAATACGGGAGGAAAGCCTGTTTAGGAAATATGTCTAGGGAGCATGGCGGTCGTTTGCAAAAAGAGGGCGGTTCTAAAAGTCATCAAAATGGACTAGATATTGATTACTATTTTTATACAAAAGAAGCTCTTAACAAAGACAATTGTGCATTCAATGCCATTACTTCCAAAAGTAATGTTTTTGATTTAGAAAGAAACTATTACTTTTTGACCGAGCTTTATAAAAAAGCTCAAGCTTATGATTCTAGTGGACAAAAATATAGCTACTTATTTAATATTTATTTAGATAAAAAACTTAAAAAGAAATTATGCACTTATGTTAAAGACACTGAAGGTGCCAATGCATTAGATGAAGGAACCGTCGGTTATGAAGTGATGAGGCGAATCTCACACGAAGAGTATCATAAAGATCACTTCCATATTCGATTAAACTGCCATGGCACTGCCTGCAGAGACTACGGTCGCACAATCAGCGATAAAACAGGTTGTTAGCCCGTTAGCCCGTAGTAAGCGAAGCTTACGATAGGGCGATAAACAAAAGCTTCCAAATTAATAGCGCTTCGTCCAGATTGGACGACGCGATATTATTTGGAGTTCCTTAGGTTCCGTAGTAAACGAAGCTTGCGATAGGAAAATTTATTTTAAAGACAGGCTCTTAAAAGTTTGCTAGCCTATGTTCAATGAAGCTAACTCCAAAAAGTATTTTTTTATTAGACGCCATTGGCGCGCTTGTCTCATTTATTTTTTTATACATTATACTAAGAAAGCTTATTCATCTGATTGGAATGCCAGATGATGTTTTGGTGTTTTTAGCTGGATTTGCGTTGGGCTTTTTTGCCTATTCTTTAAGTTGTTATATTTTTGTTAAATCTCGACACTGGAGATGGTTATTTGTAATTATTGTGGCAAATTTACTATATTGCTTGTTGTCCCTGTTCTATATGTTTGAGAATTACCAGTCCTTAACTAAGCTAGGGGTATTTTATTTCTCCTTAGAAAAGCTAATTGTGTTGTATATAGTTTATGTAGAGTATGGTTTGTTTAAAACAAGTAAAAATGATGTGCTTAAATCATAACTTCAATAGTAGAGTGGTAGAGCTTATGTATAATCAACTTATAAAAGAATTAAAAGCTACATTTTATGAAGAGCTCGACGGTCAGTCCACCGGTATTATATACGGATCAGCAGCAATCGGTGATTGGGTTTCTGCAAGAAGTGATTTAGATGTGATAGTTCTTATTGAGTCTATGGCACTAATTGATAAGGTTTCTACTCAATTTAAAAAATGGAAATCAAGCCACTCTCATGAGTTATTGGATGGATTTTTATTAATTAAGGATGGCTCTCATTTAACAGCCAAAAGTTTTTATAATTTTGACTCATCACCAAAGAGTCTTAGTGAAGCAATTTTAACACCAGATATTTGGAAAATAAAAAATGAGTCTAAAGTACTATTTGGAAGTGCCAATATTAAGTCTATGGTTAGAAGTGTTGATTCAGTTGAAATGAGAAAGTGGGCAAAAGAAAATAAAAAGCAATTTTGGATACCAAGTATTAAAAACTCTATTGCTCAAATCAGCCTTCTTCCTCAAGACAAATTGCTACCACTCAATCCAGCAATTTGGATTGCTAGTGGTGCAGCTAGAATTAAGACTCTCGAAATGACCGGAAGCTGTATGTCTAAACAAGATGCTTTAAGCTGGTTAATAAAAAAAGGTGAGGGTCCTGTGGATTTAATAAAAATGCTTTTAGAAAATTATAAAATTTCAGACTCAGCTGCTCCAAAAATGTCCAAAGTAGATGCCGGTCTAATTGCAAAACACGCTCTAAGTATTATTGAAGAATAGAGTTTCCTGGCTTCTAAATACATGCAAAGCCTACCTCAATAAAATACTAAATTTTTTAAAAAATTATTTACTATCCTCAAAAAAACCAATACCTGGACGAGAGTTGTTAATTTCATTATCAAAATCATTAAAAGGGATAAATACTTTCCTCAGAGAGTCTTTCGTCCATAATTGTATATGTTCACTTTGAGTCTTATGATAAAAATTTCTAAATTGATGTGCCTTACGATATGAATGAGGAATTGAATCCTGAATAATATAATTACATTCTTCAGTTCGCCCAGCAATAGTAACGTAATGATTATCATAGGTTAAAGCCACCATATTTCCACTTTTGAGCTGACTATCAATTTGCTTGATCAGCTCTTCTGGCTCCATGTGAGGAGGGGCATATGGATACTTATTTTTATAATTTTCAAAAGCTTGAAATGTTAATTCCTTAAAAGGTTTATCAACACCACCGTTACATTTTTCTTTAAATTCTTTTTTAAACTGCAAAAATTCAGAGGGATTAGCTTTATTGTGCAGTAATAAGTACCATTTTTCCATTTGTTCAGATTTTAAATATGATGAAAATTCATTAACTGTACAGTAATTCCCATGTTTAAGTGTAGAACTTAAAACATCTGGAATATCTCCTCCGTAACCCATGTGTAGCGGAAACCTATTTCCTTGTTCAGGCCAGCTAATAGCATATTCTACCCCAATAGATTCTGGTGATATTGGTTTTCCGAGGCGTTGCCCAATTAGATTGGCTAAGGTGAATGCATAACAAAAACGAGAATCTTTAAGCTCTCCATCATTTAAATATAACTGAGATCTAACTGGGGCTATATTACCTTGTCTCAAATCAACAGGGGTGCACTTTTTCTCATGATTTTGCGCAAAAATGGCTTGTGTGTGTAAAAGTATTAGACATAGTATTACTATTAAGCCCTTCATTATAATCCCCTTAAGAAACAACTTATATGATTGCAACTACTATTCCAACTCGATAAATGTACAGGCTATTATTTTCTAATAATCAGGGCCTGGTTTCTATATTTAACAAGTTTAAAATATTGACTGTATTAGCATGTTAAATAAATAATATAAAAATGGAAAAAAAGATTAATAACTTAATTATAAAGTTAGATACTTCAAGTGATAAGAAAGCTGAGGTAATAATAAAAAGGTTAACTGCATTTGGGTCTGATGCTATACCTCAGTTAGTTTCTTCGGCTAATGATAAATCATTTCCTAAAATTAGAAAGTGGAGCCTGCAAGCACTTGGAGCTATTGGTGATAAAAAAGGAGCATGTCCCTTACTTTCTGCTTTGGATGATGACAGAATGACAGTTCGCTTGCATGCCGTTCATGGTTTAAAAAGAATGAAATATAAACCAGCAGAATTAAAATTAATTTCTTTACTAAAAGATAGTAGTGGCGGGATAAGAGTAAATACAATCGATGCTTTAATCGAAATCAAATCTAAAAAAGCAGAGAATGGTCTAATTAAATGTTTAAATGATTCTTCTTGGTATGTTAGGCAGCATGCTGCTATTGCTTGTGGCAAGCTAAATTTGAAGAAGGCAAAAAGTAAATTAAAGAAATTAGCTTCACATGATCCTCGAAAGGTTGTGAGAGAAGTATCTAAGACTGCCCTAGAGCAAATTTGCTAAAACCTTAGCTCCTAAATAGAGAGTAGATACTTTAGTAGGGCACTCATTAACAATGGCTATTGTTATATCATAGGATTGTATTATCAAAACTCCCAATAGCAAGACTTAAGTACGATAGATTTTGTTGCCTCTACTTTTAATGTAATTTAGTCAGAATTAGTTATATCATTAACTTATGAAAAAACTATTAATCATTTTATTATTTTGCTCCACTGCTTATTCAAATGACAGTGAGTTAAGAGAGAAAAGTTTTGTAAGTGACACCATTAATTTTGTATCTGAAGTTTTAGCAGCCAAGAATAAAAAGTGTAGCTTAACAAATAGGTTTATGACTACTGGAGTGAGAGATGATAGTGGCTTTAAAGCACCAAGGCTTGCAATTTGCAAAGCTAAATGTGCACCAGAGGACAAAACAGTAGATGATGAAAAAGACTGGATAACAGAGAGTCATTATTACATATACTTACCTACACTATATAAAAATCTTGAAGATGCCTGTAACAAAAAAGGCAGTAATCACAAATATGATCGTAATAGTATCACTTGCGATATTGAAGATGCCTATGGCGGCCGAAAAGAAAAAGGGGCAACAGAACTTGATACCGATATCAGCCAGTTTAAAAGCTACAGCTGTGATCTTACTTGTTGGGATAATGGTGAAATTTCAGAACTTAACTTTACTGGTGAGCCAAGTGAAAAAGCTTGGATTGATTGGAATGTCATAAAATCCTGCCGAGGTAAAAAGAAAGTTATGGACCTAAATTGTAAGTATGATTAATAAACATTAATAAAGAGATTATTTTAATCCGTCAGTGTTTTTAGGGCAGAGACTATGTCTTCCGTAAAAATATAGATAAAATTTGGTATGTAATTCTGCAAATGTTAAGTTTCTGTTAAATCGAACTATTGATATAAATACATTTTGACAAAAATTATTTGAAGCTCAACTATATGGTCGTGAAGTCACAACTGATGTCATTATTATTTTTAGTTATTGGTTGCTATGGAGGTTATAAGATGGCCAATAAGCAGCCTCAGCCCATAAATGAGCAAGCCATTGTAGCAGAGCTTGATTCTTATAAGGTCAAATACAATGAACTAAAAAGTAAATTCCAGCTATTAAGTGATAATGAAATAGAAAGTTACATTAATGAAGATGACCTTAGCTTAAAAACTGAAAAAGCAGATGCTATGCTTGCTAAGCTACTAAAATTATTTTTAATTGATGTGGGTTTAAGGCTTCAGGAGCAAAGTAGCCGCCTCGAATCGTCCCAAAAGAGTTATGGGACTGCCTCTAAAAATCTATCTACAAAACCACAGTCTGCTATTTCTGCGCCCAAGTGTAATTATACTAAACAAACTTGTGAAAAAATGTTTGGCGAGTTTAAACTTGCCTTAGAGTCAATTAATTGGAAACAAAAGGAAAGTAAATTGTCAGGGTTGTCTTCTGAGGGAAAAATTGATTCCTTTTTAAATGAAGTAAAAGTGGATAACCTTTTTGAATATTTAAAGAGCTCTTACAAGCCTAAAAATAATTTATACTCTCGTTTGATTGGTCTTTTTAGTGGTGATGTCATATTTGATGATGGCCAACCAGCACTTAAGATGGAATTCCAATTAAAAAATGATTTAGAGTATAAAAAAGGTGAGTATTATGGCACTTACAGAATCCAATTATTTAGAGATGGAAAAAGTATAAGTAACGCCAACGGTGATGGAAGGTTAAACTTTTTGAAGAGTTATAATAAAAAGAGTAAGGGTTTTATAATAAATTCTGGTCGATGGTACTTCCATTTGTACTTTGGACCAACTAGACAATTTTTATTTGGCAATGTTTATGAAAAAAAAGATGTATCCACTTATCATAAAGTTGCAAAAGTGATTCTAAATCGAAAGTAAAACCTACTGCCGAGCGTTAATATTTAAGAAATTGTCAGTGTCACAATACCACCAGTAATCTGCCGAGAATTAATAGAATTTAGTTACGCATAAATTAGTTTAAGATTTTACTTCATAAAATTTGTTGGAGCCAAACTGTCCCTAGAAATATTAAACAGCTTATCAAAAGTCTTCGCAAGATAAAGATCAATAGATATAAATAGTATGGATTGTAATAGTTTATAATAATTTTAAATCGATTTGGTTTAATTTTTTACGCTCGTTTACCGAGCGAGAGGGGAGAGTGAGAATGGATAGTGAATCTAATCGTTTCATTAATAAAATTGCATATATATTTATTGCGACTTTATTTTTAGCAACAGCATTTATTAGTACTGATGTGTATGCGGACAGTTCTGATGATAGTATAAAAATACTAAGAAATAGAGATCGTGGTGACCGTAACGATAGAAAAAAAGCTCGTGAAAATAAAAGGCAAGAGCGTAGACAAGAACGCGCCCGTCCAGAGCGTCAAAGAAATCGTGACAGCGCCAGACAAGAGCGCCCAAGAAATCGTGACCGTGCTAGACCAGAGCAACCAAGAAGAAACCCAGATAGAACAAGGCCAAATCGCCCAAGAAACCCAGATAGAACAAGACCAAATCGTCCAAGTAATCCAGATCGCACAAGACCAAATCGTCCAAGCAATCCAGATAGAACCAGGCCAAATCGCCCAAGAAATCCTGATCGCACAAGACCGAATCGTCCAAGCAACCCAGATAGAACAAGGCCAAACCGCCCAAGAAATCCGGATCGTACAAGACCTAATCGTCCAAGAAACCCTGACAGAGTTAGGCAAGAAAGACGACAAAGAGAAAGAGATCGTGTAGAGCGTGAGCAAAGACGTCGTCGTCAAGCTCGTCGTGCAGACCGATTAAGAGATCGTGATCGTAGACATCACAGACGTGTTAGTCGTGACAGATATAGGCAACACAGACGTTACCATAGATACCCTAGAAGAACGATTCGTCATCATCACAGATGGACTATTCGTTACAACAGATGGTGGAGAAATCATCACCGTTGGGGGCATCCAGGATGGCCGCATGACAGAATTCATTATCCTTCAAGATGGCCAAATACATCTGATAGATGGTCAGTTTATCAAATTATTAATGTGGCAGATAACTTAGAAACTAAGTTTGAGCACATATATAATATGGTTGCAAACCAGTATGGAAGAAGTTCGTCCATAGCGACTAAAGCTTACGCGCTTTGGAGTGCTGCTCAAGTTTACAGTGATTGCGTAGAGTTTTATAATGGAAACTTACACTTCTCATTATATGAGCTTTATAACTTAGAAGAAGCAGCTTCTAACTTTGAAAGTGAACTGAATAGATACGGTTCATCTTCAAGTGTTCATAGGCATTTCAATGTTGGTAAGTTCTTTATCAATGAACTGTTATGGCAGTACCGTCAGCAAATTGGTCATATCGATACGTGGAGAGATCAAATTAATGAAGGTGACAGTTGGAGACAAGACGCTAATGATGAGTGGGATGATGTAAATGATACTTATTCATCTAAAAGCTTTTACTTCTGGTGGACAAAGCCACATAGAGTTGCAACTTGGACACTTGATACACCAACCACTTTAAGCTCCATATCTCTTGAGGCGGTTAATACAAATGGCCTCAGAGGTAAAAACGGAGTGGCTGGAATTAGCGAAATTTTACTGATCTATACTGATGGTAGTGAGTTAAATATTGTTAGTAGAAGTCATGAAAAGTACTCGCAAAGATCTGGGCAGTTAGTGTTGCGTGATCAAGGAGACTTCCTTGAAGTGTATAACCCTAATCCAAACTTAAAAGTTCGTGAGATTCAGATAAAAGCGGACTCTTGGGTAGCTCCTGAGGTGGATGTTGATATTCAAGTTAATATTAACTCTTATGAGTTAAACTCACTAAGAAACTTAAATTAAACTTAGTTATATAAATTTGTAATGAATTAAGGGGCCATGTATTGGGCCCTTTTTTTTGTATAAGCTCAAGGATATGCCCAAAATTTAATCATAAAATTTGATTATTAATTGGAGTATCTAGCTAAAGTAACAGGACTATTGACTTGTTAAGTTTATAAACTATCATTATCACAAGATAGAAATAAATTTAATTAATACAACGAGGAGAAACAAAATGGGAATGATGTCTGAATTTAAAGACTTTGCCATAAAAGGCAATGTTGTTGATATGGCAGTTGGTTTAGTAATTGGTGCTGCTTTTGGTAAGATCGTAAGCGCGTTTGTTGCTAATATTATTACTCCGCCAATTGGTTTATTAATGGGTGGTGTTGATTTTAGTAAGCTAGGCTATGTTTTACAAGAAGCCGGTGAAGGAAAAGAAGCTGTTGTTATGAAATACGGTATTTTTATCCAAAGTGTTCTAGATTTTATAATTATTGCTTTTGCAATTTTTATGGTTGTTAAAGCTATTAATTCTGCAAAGAAAGCTGAAGAAGAAGCAGCTCCTGCAGGACCAACTGATGATCAAAAGCTACTTGCTGAAATCAGAGATGCTTTAAAAAAGTAAGTCCATTTAATTAATATTGTAAAAGGCCACTAAATCTATTTTAGTGGCCTTTTTTTTTACCCTTTCTGAGTGCGGCGAGTCATAACTCTTCCATGTCCTGACAAATTCTAATTCATTAGCTAGTTTGGTGAGTGGTCTGAAGCGGCCCAACTAATTCTTGATAAAAGAAGGTTAACCATGTTTGATAATTTGTCTGATAAATTGCTTGGCAGTATAAAAAAACTGAAAGGGCAATCTAAAATAACTGAAAAAAATATCCAAGATATAACTAAGGAAATTCGCCTTAGTTTATTAGAGGCCGATGTAAACTTTAAAGTTGTTAAGTCTTTTATAGAAAATGTAAAAACTAAGGCCCTTGGGCAAGAGGTTTTATTAAATGTAAATGCTGGTGAGCAGTTTGTTAAGATTGTCCATGAAGAGTTAAAAGAGCTATTGGGTGGCGAGGAAGTTCCTTTAAATGTGAAGGGGCCAATGGCCACAATTATGTTAGTGGGTTTACAGGGGGTGGGTAAAACCACTAGTGCCGCAAAACTAGCATTGTATATTCGAAAAAAACTAAAAAAGAAACCTGGTTTGGTGTCTGTGGATGTTTACCGTCCTGCCGCCATTGAACAGTTAAAAACTTTAGGTAAGCAAAATAATATTCCCTGTTTTGACTCTGACCCAAGCGATAAACCCCTAGATATTTTAGCAAAAGCTCAAGCCTGGGCTAAAAATGAAATGGTTGAGGTTTTAATACTTGATACGGCTGGCCGCTTACAAATTGATGAAACTCTAATGGATGAGCTGGCCGGTTTAAAAAAACACATTGACCCAAAAGAGGTCATACTAGTGGCAGATGCCATGCTTGGTCAGCAGTCAGTAAATGTGGCTGAAGGCTTTCATGATAAGTTAGGTTTAACTGGTCTTGTGTTAACCAAAATAGACGGGGACGCAAGAGGTGGTGCCGCTTTAAGTATAAGGCATACTGTAGGTGTTCCAATAAAATTTTTAGGTGTGGGTGAAAAGGTTTCAGCTTTAGAGCAGTTCCATCCGGATCGTTTAGCTTCTAGAATTTTAGACATGGGTGATGTCCTGTCCTTAGTTGAAAAAGCTCAAGAAGTGATTGATGAAAAGTCAGCTCGCGAGTCAGCTCGTAAAATGGCTAAAAATAAATTCACTGTGGATGATTTTTTAAAGCAAATTCAAATGATGAAAAAAATGGGAGGCATGGAAGGTATTTTAAAAATGCTTCCTGGTGCGGGCCAAATGATGAAAAAAATGAAAGGTATGGCACCGCCAGATAAAGAGATTAAAAAGATTGAAGCCATCATTAGATCTATGACGCAAAAAGAGCGAGATAACCATAAGCTACTCAACGGCTCAAGACGAATACGAATAGCCAAAGGGAGTGGGACTCAAGTTCAAGATGTTAATAAGTTCATTAAACAATTTGAAGAATCTAGTAAGATGATGCAAAAAATGATGAAGATGGGTATGGGCGGAATGATGGGCCGAGGCGGTCGCGGCGGAGGAATGCCTTTTTAAATAATGGCTTGTAGTTTTTTATATAAAAAAAAGAGCTAGCAGAAGCTAGCTCTTTTGACTTAAGAATATATTGTAAGCAGATATTACATTCCGTTCGGAGATAAAGCTTCATCAACTTCAGCGATAACAGCTTTATTAGTTTCAATTCTTTTTTTGATTTGATCAGCACCAACGCTAGAAACTTCTTGTACAGAAGGAAGTAAAGCCATGTCGTCACGTAATTCTATTTGAGCAGTGTACTTCTTTTCTAGTAACTCAAGACCACCAATTTCAAGATCAAGAGTTTTAATTTTTTTAGTAACTTCAGCATCAACAGCTTTTGCGTCGTCTAAAGCAGCTTTGAAAGAAGTAATTTTGTTTAAATCAGCACTGTTTCCAGAGTTAATAGCAATTTCAGTAATTTCATTAAAGTCAGCTTCAGCTTGTTTAACGCTTAAGATTGTTGATTCAGACTCAAGAACTAACTCACTTTTTTCAGATTTAGTAATTGCTAAATCTGCCTTTACTTTATCTAGTCTGTCTTCAAGAGTTTCAACAGTTTGTTTTTCTAGATTTGAAACTGTCGTGTTTGTTCCTTTTGAGCTTTCGCCATTGCTACAAGCAATCATAGAAACAGATGTTAAAGATAATAGTACGGCACATAAAGTAGTTTTCATTTTCATTTATTTTCTCCTGGGTTAAAAAAAACGTTCATACGGGGCTTACTAATACAATAAGGGGGCCAGGGCTTAGCTCGAAATAAATGGAAGTAAAGCCTATTAGAGGTAAAAAATGGCGACAAAAAATGTAATAAAGTCATTAGTTTAGCAATAATTGTCACTTTGCTTGCTTAAACTTTATCTATCCACATATCTATATATATAGTCAGAATTAACGCAAAGGGAGGTATCAATAAGCATTGTTTAATTAGCGCTTGCTAGTTTCTAGAGAATGAATATATACTCATAATAAGTGCTCATCTGAATAATGAGTAATTACAAGTGCTTATGATCTAAAATGCATTATTTTAGTGCTTAGATTAAAGAAGGCTTGCAGTTTGGAGTCAAAAAAGGTAATTAGATACGAATATTTACGGCTAGTTAGTACTGTATTTATTTATAACGAAAAATCATAGAAACCTATGATGAGATACCATTTTTCGACAGGAGATATTAATGGTTGTAATTAGACTTGCAAGATTTGGTCAAACACATAAGCCTGCTTACCGTGTAACTGTTGCTGACAGCCGTCGTGCAGCTACTGGAAAATACTTAGAAGTAGTAGGATCATACAACCCATTTGCTCGCGGTAAAGAAGTGGGCTTAAATTTAAAAATGGATAGAATAAATGACTGGGTAAGCAAAGGTGCACAGCCTAGCCAAACAGTAAAAAGCTTAATTAAAAAATTTGATAGTTCAGCTGCTGCTAACTAAAAAATTAACTGTTTAACAACGAGGTATTATAATGGATGCGGGTAGCTTGAAAGACCTAATAGAATTTATGGCAAAAGCTCTAGTTGATAACCCTGATGATGTAAATGTTAACGAAGTTGTTGGCGAACAAACTACTGTTGTTGAGTTAAAGGTTGCAAAAGAAGACCTAGGTAAAGTGATTGGCAAGCAAGGCCGTACCGCTAGATCAATGCGCACCATCTTAAGTGCAGCAAGTACAAAGCAAAGAAAGCGTAGTGTGCTTGAAATTGTTGAGTAGAAATAAATAAAAATTGAAATTTATCAAAGCTTCTATAGATATATAGAAGCTTTTTTATTATTACTTATGCTCAACTTAGGCTAGAGCTAGCTAAGGATGTTATTTAACCGTCGGTAAATTGAAAAAGAAAGGCCTCCTCAGATCGTAGGCTATTCACGAAATCTTTCGTGATACGGTTGAGCTCTTAAACCAAAGGAGACCGAAATGTACGATCATTATATAGCACTAGATTGGGCACAAAAAAACA
>CALLBC010000063.1 GCA_938001965.1 uncultured Bdellovibrionales bacterium
CCAGTACATTTTTTGCACTTTATTTCTTAGTTATTTAGTTTGTAAATTATGACTTTACTTGAGAATTTTGAAGTTCATTTTTGTAATATAAATATTTGGGTTAGGAAGTTTCTATGTAAAAATGGACTGGCACTTTTCAGATAAATATTTAAGTATTAAGAATAAATTAAGATGGTTGGGATAAGCAGACTCGAACTGCTGACCTCCACAATGTCAATGTGGCACTCTAACCAACTGAGCTATACCCCAACAACTGGCTTTGAAATATGGTTATATCCACTCTAAATATGGGTGGTCAAGGGCAGTGGCTTTTCCCCTTGTAGGTCTAGGTTATTCTGGTAGCATTATAGGTATGTCAGCGCATCACCATGATCACAGTCATTGTAACCACGGAGCTAATGTTAACCAATCTAGCCTCTTTTGGGCTGTAATCATTAACGTCATGCTCACGGGAGCCCAATTAGTGGGCGGTTATATGGCCGATAGCTTGTCCATGATTGCTGATGCCATCCATAACTTTGGCGATGCTGGGGCTTTATTAATAGCTCTTTTTGCTCACCGAATTGCAAAGCTTCCAGCAGATGACAACATGACCTATGGTTACAGGCGGGCTGAAATTCTTGGAGCATTAGTTAATGGAACAGCCTTAGTGGTGATATCCATTTATTTATTGTACTCAGGCATTAGCAAGTTGATGGCTCCTGTCACCGAAGTAAACGCACAAATTGTGATTGTGGTTTCATTTATAGCCTTAATTATTGATGGCCTAACTGCGGCCTTAATGTACAAAGGGGCTAAAGATAATATTAATATGAAGGCCGCATTCTTACATAATATCATGGATGCTATGACCTCTTTTATGGTTATGCTTTCAGGTTTTGCCATCATGTTTTGGGGTGTTTACAGAATTGATGCCATAGCCACTTTATTAATTGCCTGCTATATCGTTTTCCATACATATGGCATTGTTAAAAAAAGTATCTTAATTCTTATGCAGTCAGTGCCTGCGGGCTTAAACATTGCTGATGTGAAAGCTGAAATTATAAAGCAAGAGCCAGTGTCAGATGTTGGTCATATTCATATTTGGCAACTTGATGATAAGAACTTGTTTTTTGAAGGGGCTGTTTATGTTGAGGATATTGGGCTTGAAAAGTGCGACCAACTGAAAGAAGAGTTGAGGCAAACTCTCAAAGAGAAGTTTAACATTGGTCATAGTACTTTTGATATGAGCCTTAAGAGTTCTAACCTTCACTGTGAGCTTCATTAGTTTTGGACCCATCAAAGCATTGTCAATCTTGCGGTAGACCTTTCGGAAAAGAGGCTCATATAACAAGTAATAATGTAAAATACTGCAGTAACAAGTGTAGGTCAGAAAGGTTGAATGTCAAAGATACTCAGCTTGAGCTTAGTATAATTAAAGAGCTAACTAGGTTGGCACAAACTAATATTTGCCCGTCACAAATATCGAGGCAATTTTTTAAAGAGTTTTGGAGAGAAAACCACCAAAGAACAGTGAAGGCTTGTCGAAGATTATTTTTATTAGATAAAATAAAAATCACTCAAAAGAAAAAGCCAATAACTTCATTAAATTTTAAAGGACCTTTTAGAATAAGTATCAATTAGATACAGTTCAAAGTTCTGATATCTTTAAGTTAGTCTTGGCATAGGATAGTCTCGCCAGGCGCTGAGTTTTATGATAGCCATCTAAGCTTGACCCACATAAGCTACCAGCCTGTTCGAGGTCAATATAACCATCACTTTTTAAGCAATTGTCTGGAAAGTAAAAGTTTTCAATTTTAGCAATTATAAAATTAGTTAAATTTTGCTTTAGTTCAATGATCTCTACAACAGATAAAGCCATTTTAATATTAGACTCTTTAACAAAAGGGGCTTTGAAATTATCCAAAAATTCTGGGGTCAGCCCACATTGTTCAAATTCAGAAACAGACTTTTCATATCTTGCACTAGTTTGGTGAGCTTGTTTGTAAATTTGCTCATTAACATGGTTGAGTGTGAAACATCCTTGGTCTTTTATATTCAAAAAACTATGTCGCGGAGATTTTTTTGAGTGCGGTCTTAAAACAATACCAACTAAAGCTGGGCTAGCACCTAAATGTGTACATGAGCTAATTATGCTTAGGTTATGATGGTCTTTGGAGTTTAAAGAGCCCAGTAAATTTAGGCTCTTGAACCCACTGAGACTGTTAATCATTTTTACCCAGTTTCTATGTTCATAATTTTTTTGTTCAGCTGTGTTAACTTTCATATTGGCTAAATACTATGCAGCACAATTACAACACAGCCTGTAAATAAAAGAGCTGCTGGTAAAAACTTGATTGGTTCATCTTTAGCTTTAAGATGCATAAAAATAGCTCCAAGCATAAAGATACCAAGACCAGCGCTAGCAAGAATAGATATTTTTGGAGCCCAAATACTAGCTAATAATAAAAATGATAATGCAATCTTTGATGTGCCAATGACTTTAAATGACCAAGCTGGAAGGCCATATGTTTTGATCTCGTCGCTGAGGTTTTTGCTTTGGCCACCCCTATAGATTGTGGCTTTATTCCTTCGAAGTACCCATACATTTAAAATAACAAAACTTACTAAAATTTTTAAAATAGATATAACTGTAAGCATATTCTCATTCTCCCTTGCTTTTTAAAATATTACATAAGTGAAAACGATTTCGTCAAACGCTTAAGTTGTTGTATTCACTGCACAATAGTTAAAGCCTGTTTGAACAATTATATGTTTAAAGAACTTAAAGTAAGTTATGCATAGCAGGGGATTAAACTTGCTTTTATGTAAGTCATATTAGATAGTTGAAGCAATTTTTTACATCGAATTCTAGTTAATGGAGCTTCATTATGAAGTACGACGTTTTTTTATCAATTTGCCAAAATGAAGTTAATGGAACTATTCCTAATGAAGATACCATGTTTAATAACTTCTTTTCGCAAGTGGAACTTGCCGACAGCCTTGGTTTTGAAACCGCATGGATTGCTGAAACTCATCTATCTTGCGAAACACAAAAAAAAGGGGATAAGCCAGTAATCCCACATTTTAAAGGGGAGATTGGTTTAAATACTGATATTTTACAAATGGCCCTAGTTGTATTTTCGAGAACTAAAAGTATTAATGTGGGTTCAGCCATTAGAAATATTTTATGCAATGGCGGGCCAATCGCCCACGCTGAAAGTTTAAAAACCTTTTTAAACTTACTAAAACACACGCCATATAAGAATCGCACTCTCAATTACGGTTTTGCCTCGGGACGTTTTGAGTTTTCAAATCGCCCCTATGGGATTGTGCCAAGAAACAAAGTGGAAGAGGCGGCTTGGCCAGTTGTAAAGGGTAAAATTTTACAAGAGGCAACGGAAGTGTTTTTAAGATTACTTCGCGGAGAAGAAATTAGCCACAAAGAGATAAAGGCTAAAGTTTTAAGTGAAGGCGACTTTAGAGCCACTGAAGATTGGCAAAAAACCGTTGCAGCTTTTACTGAAATGACCGGTGAGACGGCAAATGAAATTACGCTTGATCCCCAGTGGCCTTTCGAGCGCTTAAAAGTCATTCCGCAAGAGGTTGACCTTTCGCAACTTAATTTAGTGATTGGCTCCCATGATCCAAACACCCAAGATTTAGCCAATGAGTTTTTACCTGTATCTGTATTTAATTTATCAATTACACCGCCGGCTGTGATTGATGCCACTCACGAGCGCATGAAAGAAAAGTTTCACAAAGATGGTGGTCCATGGAAAAGGGAAAACATGCCGCGCACAGCCCTTGTTTATGTGGACAACACTCCAGGGCTAAGCCCAGAAGAGCAAACGGCTAAAGCCAAAGCCAAGGCGCATGATGCTTGGGCTGCCTACTTAACGGCCATTCAAGGAACTCTTGATAAAGAAAAGGTGGACAAGGCCGTTAGTAATACTTTAGCTGGCAACCCAAAAGATTTAGCAGAACAAATTAAAAGTAAATATCATAAAGATGATCGCTTAATGCTGTGG